>DASSAH010000175.1:0-2365 GCA_035685585.1 Coriobacteriia bacterium | reverse complement strand
AGGCGGTCTACACCCTCTCGATGTCGACGTTCATCAGGCGGGAAGGCCCACCCGGCGTCTACACCGACCCGACGGTCGAGTTCGGCCCGGGCTCTCCGGCGGAGGTGAGCCCGCCCGCAGTGGTCAGAGGGAGGTCGGTCCTGGTCGACGCACACGCCGCGGCTACAATGCCCGGCACCCGGATCATGACACTGTCATTCACGGCAAGCCCCGCAGGGTCGTTCCTTCGCAGCCAGGCGGGCGCCGCCGCTCACTGGACGGTTAACGAGCGGACGGTCATGCGGCAGTTCTTCTGGGACACGCTCGCGGTGGACGAAGACGGCATCCCGTTCGTCACCGACGGGGAGTACACGATCACCATCGAGGCGGTCGACAGCAACCAGAAGCGTGTCTCAAGGACCAGACGAGTCACGATCGACAACTTCCCGCCTGGCGCGCCGACGAACCTTGTCGCCGACCCGCTGCTCTCGGGCACCCAGGTGCCGCTCACGTGGACGCCCACGCTCGACGGCCGCACCGAGACTCCCAGCTACCGGATCGAAGTGCACCGTCAAGGCACGACCGGAGCCTGGACCGGGCAGACGTTCAGCACGGGCAGCCCGCTCGGCACGCATACGCTCACCACGGTCCCGTTTGCCCGGTACTCGGCTCGCATAGCCGCGGAGGGCGCCGGCGGGATGCTCTCGACGTGGTTCCCCGCGACAGCCGGACCGCCGTACCAGCCGGTGGTGTTCGTCACGCGGCCCCTTGCCAGCGGGACGTACCGGGCCCTGCACCAGAACTCCGGTCCGAGCGGGAGAGGGTGGTACGTGAGGGTCATCCTGACGACGACGCCTCCGTCGTTCCCGGTCTCCTCGGTTCGCTACGAACTGTGGAAACGCACCCCGACCGGTTCGTGGCCGGCGTCGGCGGTCCAGTCGAGCGCCACCGGGGCGTTCGACTACACGTACTTCGTCGCCGCGAACAACAAGAACCAGGGGAACATCGAGCGGCTCTTCCAGGTGCGCGCGTTCTACCGCCTGACCGCGTCCGGACCCGAGCTCCCGCTCACTTCGAACACCCTCGGCCCGACATCGAAGGCCGGAGAGCCCAACACGATCGCCTTCCCGTCACCTGGGGCGTGGTGAGATGCGCCGTTTGCGCGAAGACGACGGGTTCACGCTGACCGAGCTCATCATCGTGATGGCGCTGCTGCTCGTCGTGATGGGCGTCGTGTACCTCTCCTCGTATGCGATGATGCAGGCGAGCCGCGTGAGCGACCGCCAGGCGCGCTTCACGAACGAGGTCGCCTCGCCCCTGCTCGCCATCGATAAGGTGCTCGTCCAGAATGCGTCGATCGAGGCCGCGTCGCCCTATCGGATCGTCGTGCTGACCGACCGGAACCTCAACAACAAGATGGAGCGGACCACCATCGAGGCGCGAGCGGACGGTGTCTTGCACCTGCGGTCTGAGGAGCTCAACTCGCAGCGCACCGCTGTCGAGCGGGTGCTGCAGGACTGGGCGGTCACCCAGCACAACGTCAACGTGGCCCAGAGCACGCCGCTCTTCAGGTACTTCGACGCTTCGCGCGGCGAGATCACGGCGATGGGAGCGGTCGCGTCCGACGCGCGCTCGGTCCTCGTCACGCTTGTGGCGGAGCACGACGGACGCATGCTCACAGACTCGCGCAGCATTCAGTTCCGGCTTCGGCAGTGATGAGCGCATGACAGGAGTGATGAAGATGAGACGGCTGCGAGACGCGTGGCGCTCGGACGACGGGATTGCGCTGCCGCTCGTCATAGGGGTCATCTCGGTGCTCACCGTGGTGTCAGTGGCGAGCTTCGCGCTTGCGAGCAACGCGCTGAACGAGACGAGTCGCACCCAGGGAGAGACTGTCGCGTTCCAGATTGCGAACGCGGGCGTGGACGCCGCTCTCGAGAAAGTCTACCGGCACGGGTTCAGGTCGGCGGACTTTCCGGCGGCGGGTCAGATCTCCGGAGGCGCGTTCGACGTCACCGTAGAACAGCTCGCGAACTCCGAGTACGAGCTTGTGTCGGTGGGGACCGACGCCACCGGGTTCTCGGAGCGGGTCGTCGTGCGGTTCTTCTACATCAACCTGTGGGAGATGATCTTTGCCGCCGGCAACCAGGAGTCCCTCACCGCCGGCGGCGGCGGCATCAACGGAAACAGCAACGTGACCGGCCCGTTCTACGTCCGCGGCGATATCGACATGGGGGGCGCTTCGTACGTGCACAAGGGCCCCCTCTTCGTCGACGGCGATCTCTTCCGCCGCGGGAACGCGGAGCTCGGCCAGGCGAGCCTGCCCATCCAGCTCTACGTGTCAGGCTCGTATCCGCCCTCCGGCAACAACGTCTTCTACTCCTCG
>DASSAH010000174.1:0-1951 GCA_035685585.1 Coriobacteriia bacterium | reverse complement strand
CGTGGCGGCCGCGTCGGTCTCGATGACCATGAGCGCGTTGGCGCCCCGGCGTTCCCGGGAGACCCGCATGCGGGCGATGTTCACGCCTTCGTCGGCGAGCACCGCCGTGACCGCGGCGACCTCGCCCGGCCGGTCGAGGTGGAACACGAGCAGCGAGGGCAACTCGCCGGTGATCTCGGTGTCGTAGGCATCGACGCGTGTCAGGACGACGTCGCCCCCGCCGAGCGATGACCCCTGGAGTTCCATGTGGCGCCCGTCCGCCGCGGTGAGCGCGAACAGGGCGCTGTTCGGATGGGACTGACCCAGGTCCACCGTGTGAAACGCCACCTCCAGCCCCGCGTCCGAAGCGAGGCGCGGCGAATCCGTGATCGCTGGATCGTCCGGCGCGAGGCCGAGCAGCCCCGCCACGATCGCGAGGCCGGTTCCGTGGCCCGGCCCGGTGGAAGCGAACGACCCGTGCAGCCCGATCTCAGCGTGGACAGGCTGCTCGCCGAGGGCTGAGCGCGCAAGTAAGCCGAGCCGGACCGCTCCCGCGGTGTGACTCGAAGAGGGTCCGATCATCACCGGGCCGACGATGTCGAAGATGCTCCGTTGGCGCGTCATTCGCTGATGATACCGCGTCATGGTCGGGGATCGCGTGGAAGGAACGCCCATGCCCGGATTCGCTTGGAGCCAGAGGCATACAACCGTCTCCCTGGCCATCGTCGCCGGCGTACTCGCGGTGACAGCCGGTGTGCTCGTGTGGAGGGGCCTCGACGCTCCCGGCGCGTCGACGTCCGCATCCGCCGCCGGTGAGCAGCCTGCCGTCCAGCAGCCGGCCGGTAGCGGCGGCCAAGCTCCCCCGATCCAGTTCGACGTGGCCACGGCTCCGGCCGTCCCCGACGGCCAGACACCGCTCGGGTACCTGACCGCGTACTACGAAGCCTGCGCCGCCGGAGCATACGAGACCGCGTTCTCGATGCTCCCCATCGCGTCGCAGCGCTACTACGGTGACGCCGCGACCTTCGAGGAGACGCTTCGCGGCTACGGCATCGACGGGTACTCGGTGGACGAACCGGTCGAGACCGCCGACACCGTGAGCGTCGTGGGCTGGCAGACGGCTCAGGGGATGCGCTTCGGCTACGAATGGACGTTCGTGAAGGCGGACGACGGCACGTGGAGGGTCAAGTCCCGCACCATGGCTGGAACGTAGTCGGGTAGTCCCGTGCCGCACCCGAGCGGTTGAGTCGCGCCGCGCCGCAGTGGCGTTCTTCACGCCGCCGAGCGTCAGAGCGCCGTGCTAGTCTTGTCCGGTGATGAGCACAAGTCTCGCGGACTTCCTCGTTCCGGGAACCGATCCTGATGTAGCCGGGTCGTACGCGGCCGCTGTCGAGCGCGCGCGTGACGCGGTGTTCGGATTCGAGGACGACGTGGTGCTGGTCGACATCGAGACGACCGGCTTCGACCCTGCTCGCGACCATCTCATCGAGATCGCCGCCGCGCGCATGCGCGGCGCGGAGGTGCTCGACGTCTTCCACACCCTCGTCGACCCGGAATCGCCCCTCCCTGCGGAGATCGCGCAGCTCACCGGCATCACTGACGCCGAGCTGAGGGGCGCGCCTGGGGCGGACGCCGCAGCCGAGGCGCTCGCCGCCTTCGTCGACGGCAGCGACATCGTGGCGCACAACGCCCCCTTCGACCGAGCCTTCCTTGAGCACGTCGTTGGTGCGGGCCGGTTCACCGGGAACTGGATCGACACGCTGCAACTCGCCCTCATCGCGTTCCCGCGCCTGTCGAGCCACCGCCTACGCGACCTGGCGCTGGCGTGTAGCGGGCCTCTTCCGTCGCACCGGGCCGCCGAAGACGTGCGCGCGCTCGGCACGGTGTGGCGCACCGTGCTCTGCGGCCTCGACCTTCTCGGCCCGGCTCTGCTCGGCAGGCTCGCGGCGCTCGCGCCGTCGAGTGCGTGGCC
>DASSAH010000173.1:0-2756 GCA_035685585.1 Coriobacteriia bacterium | reverse complement strand
GCCGTCATCGACCCCGCCACGCTCGACGCCGTGTTCGTGACCCACGGCCACCCCGACCATTTCCTCGACCTCTACGCGTTCCAGGCTCTGCTGCGCTACGCGCCGCAGGGGCCGAGCGACCCGATGCCGCTCTGCCTGCCGGAAGGGCTGTTCGAGCGGATGGGGTGCCTGCTGTCCGAGCGCGGGAGCCGCGAGCTGCGCGCGGCGTTCGAGGTGCATCCGATGCGCGAGGGAGAGACGATGGCCGCGGGCGATCTGCTCGTGACGCCGAAACGGGTGGACCACGACGACGACTCGTTCGCGCTCTCAGTCACCGACGGCCGGGTCACGCTCTGCTACACGTCGGATGCCGCTCCCGGGGCGGCGCTGCTCGCGGCTGCGAACGGCTGCGACTTGCTGCTCGCCGAAGCGACCCTCCCCGAAGCGTACCGTGGCCGCGCGCGGCATCTGACCGCCGTCGAGGCGGGGGAGCTCGCGCGCTCGGCGGGAGCGGGCGCGCTCGTGCTCACGCACGTGTGGCCGACCAACGACCGCGCCGCGATGGCCGAGGAGGCCGCAGCCGCGTTCGGAGGGCCGGTCACGGTCGCGCGCGAGTTCGACACGTTCGAGGTCGTCCCGGCGCCGGGGCGGTCCGCAGAGAAGGAGGACGACTCATGAACCGGCAGGACGGTCGGGCGCGCGACTCGTTGAGGCCGGTGCGCGTCACGCGCCGGTACCTGAAGCACGCGCACGGGAGTTGTCTGTTCGAGCTTGGCGACACCAAGGTGCTCTGCGCGGCGAGCGTACTCGACGGTGTCCCGGGGTGGCGGAGGGGGAGCGGCAAAGGCTGGGTGACCGCCGAGTACGCGCTCTTGCCGGCGTCGACGCATACGCGGACTCGCCGGGAGTCGGGCGGTGGCGGCCTCAAAGGCCGCACGCACGAGATCCAGCGGCTCATCGGCCGGTCGCTGCGCACCGTCATCGACATGGGAGCGATGGGGGGAGAGGTGACGCTGTCGGTGGACTGCGACGTCATCCAGGCCGATGGCGGCACGCGGACCGCCTCGATCACCGGCGCCTACCTGGCGGTCCACGACGCGTTCGTGACCTGGCGGGACGTCGCCAGAATCGCCGAGCTGCCGCTCATCGACCATGTGGCGGCGACCTCGGTCGGGATGGTCGACGGGGTCTGCGTGCTCGACCTCGACTACGCCGAGGACTCGATCGCCGAGATCGACATGAACGTCGTCATGGACGGGAGGGGCCGCTTCATCGAGGTGCAGGGAACCGGCGAGCGCGCCCCGTTCGACAGGGAGCGCCTCGGCGAGCTGCTCGACCTCGCTTCGGTCGGCATCGGCGAGCTGCTCGAGTTCCAGCGCCGCGTGATATCGGAGAGCCCCGATGTTGCCGAGCTCTGAGCCGGGACGAGCCGGCGCGTCCCTGATGCCGCCGGGAACGCGCGTGGTGGTGGCCACCGGCAACCCGCACAAAGTCGAGGAGGTCCGCGAGGCGCTCGCCTTCACCGGCTGGGAGTTCGTCGCGGCGGCCGATCTCGGCGGCTGGGAGGAGCCGGAGGAGACCGGGGCGACGTTCGAGGAGAACGCCCGCATCAAGGCGCGCGCCGCCCGTCAACGCTTCGGCCTGCCGGCGCTCGCCGACGACTCCGGGCTTGCGGTCGACGCGCTCGACGGCGAGCCCGGGGTGCGGTCGCGGTATTTCGCCGGACCGCACGCGACGGACGCCGAGAACAACGCCCGGCTGCTCGCCGCACTCGGGAACACGCCGCGCATGCGGCGCGAGGCGCGCTTCACGAGCGTGATCGTGCTGCTGCGCGATGACGGCACCGAGGTCGTGGCCGAGGGTGTCTGCGAGGGCCGCATCGGCGGCGAGACTCGCGGGGAGGGCGGGTTCGGCTACGACCCGCTCTTCTGGCCGGACGCGACGCCCGGGCGCACGATGGCCGAGCTCTCGCTCGCCGAGAAGACGGCGATCAGCCACCGCGGCGCCGCGCTGCACGCGCTGCACGACTCGCTCGAGCGAGAATGACGGCCGCGCGCTCCCCGTCGAACACGCGTCCCGGTGAGCACGATGTGCGGTCCACGTTGCCGCCCCGCCAGGCAGAACCTATACTGTCCCTTGCCCTCAGCACGGTGGCCCGAGAGGGCGCCCGTGTAGGAGAGGCGCAACAGGTCGGGCCGTAGCGCAGCTTGGTAGCGCATCTGCTTTGGGAGCAGAGGGTCGTCGGTTCGAATCCGGCCGGCCCGACCAGGATGCGGCCGTAGTTCAATTGGTAGAGCCCCAGCCTTCCAAGCTGGTTGTTGCGGGTTCGAGTCCCGTCGGCCGCTCCATTGACAATCGCGCGGCACGGGGAGTACCGTACTGCTTCGGCACTCCCCGGTCGCGTGAATACGCGCCCGTAGCTCAGCTGGATAGAGCGGGAGACTTCTAATCTCTAGGTCGGGGGTTCGAATCCCTCCGGGCGTGCCATGCCACTTCGTGGTGGGTGTAGCTCAGTTGGTTAGAGCGTCGGACTGTGGCTCCGAAGGTCGCGGGTTCGAGTCCCGTCACCCACCCCACGACTACACGGCGGCCCGCCTCGCGGGCCGCTTGCACTTTCCACCCCACGCGGTAGAATGTTCGAGCACTTCACGGGCCGTTAGCTCAGCTGGCAGAGCAGGGGACTCTTAATCCCAAGGTCGTAGGTTCGACCCCTACACGGCCCACCATCGACACTACTAAGGCTCTCGACTCCGGTCGGGGGCCTTCCATATGTGCGA
>DASSAH010000172.1:0-3099 GCA_035685585.1 Coriobacteriia bacterium | reverse complement strand
GCGGACACCATCGTGTTGGCCTACAACGACCTCGACGCGGTCGCGTCGGTCCTCGAGACGCAAGGGGAGCAGGTGGCCGCCGTCATCGTCGAGCCCGTGGCGGGCAACATGGGCGTCGTGCCGCCGCGCGCGGGCTTCCTCGCGGGGCTGCGCGCGCTCTGCGACGCGCACGGTGCGGTACTCATCTTCGACGAGGTCATCACGGGATTTCGCCTAGCGCTCGGCGGCGCGCAGGAGCTGTACGGAGTCACGCCCGACCTCACCACGCTCGGCAAGATCATCGGCGGCGGCTTCCCGGTGGGCGCGTTTGGCGGCAAGCGGGAGATCATGGAGCACCTGGCGCCGGTCGGCCCTGTCTACCAGGCCGGCACGCTTTCGGGCAACCCGGTGGCGATGGTGGCGGGTCTTGCCACCATCGAGGCGCTCAGGCAGCCCGGCGTCTACGAGGAGCTCGAGCGCAAGGGCGCCAAGCTGGCGGGCGGCCTGTGCCGCGCGGCCGGGAGCGCGGCCGTCCACACGCAGTGCAACCGGGTGGGCTCGATGGCGTGCATGTTCTTCACGCACCTCGAAGTCTCCAACTGGACGACCGCTTCCACGAGCGACACCGGACGCTACGCGGCGTACTTCCGCGGGATGCTCGACCGCGGCTTCTGGCTCGCGCCGAGCCAGTTCGAGGCGACGTTCGTCTCGCTCGCGCACACCGACGAGGAGATCGACGCGTTCTGCGAGGCGGCGGCAGACGTGCTCACGGGGGTCGCGTGACCGAGCGGTGGCCACGCATGTTGTCCGCGGCCTGTGCGTTCCGCCTACATTCAAGCGGGGCGGCCGGCGAGCCGATGCTGTACGTAGCGGTTCCGTGTTGCCGCTGAGACACGCGTGGGAACGGGTGTGATGGACCGCCAGCCTCTTTCAACCGCACGTGTGATGGCGCGAGCGCTCGGGCGCATGCTCCTGGCTGCGGCTGTCATCACAGGCGCCCTCGCATTCGCGCCCGCGCGCTCGCTCGCTCCCGCCGCGGCAAGTGTCCACCGGGTCGATACGACCGCTCGCACCGAGGCCGACGTCCGTGCGATGTGGCAGCAGCTCCGGCCCACGTACACCGGCACTCCGTACGTGAGCCTCCCGAGCGTGACCGCGCCGTATGCGACCGGCTCCCTGCGACCCGAGTTCCTCCAGGACGGCCTTCGCACGCTCAACTTCGCGCGCTACCTTGCTGGCCTGCCACACGACGTGGTGCTCAACTCGACGCATATGAACATCGCGCAGCACGGCGCCGTTCTGCTTGCCGCGAGCGACTTCTCGCACACGCCGAGCAAACCCGCGGACATGTCCCAGACCTTCTACGACACCGGACTCTCGTCGACCCGTACGAGCAACATCGGCAGCGGCTATCGGGACCTCGAAGGCTTTCAGCGAGGGTGTCTCGACGACGACTGCAGCCCGTCGAACCTCCTGCGTGTGGGGCACCGCAGGTGGCTGCTGAACCCGCCGATGCAGATGACGGGGATGGGGTTCGCAAACGGGTACACCACGACGCACGTCTTCGACCGTTCGCGGACCCAGAGCGTCGAGTACGCCGCGATCACGTGGCCGTCCGAGGGCGTGTTCCCGGTGGAGTTCTTCAGCTCGCAGACACCGTGGTCGATCACGCTCAATCCCGCCAGGTACGACTGGGACACGTCAGGTCACCGGGTGACACTCCGCCGCGTGTCCGACGGGATGACCTGGACGTTCGACTCGTCACACACGAACACCGCGGCCCACTACTTCAACGCCGACTTCTTGCGCATGGGAGTGGGTAACGTGTTCGTGTTCCGCCCCGACCCCAGGGCCATCTCGTACCGGCCGGGAGACGAGTTCCAGGTCACGCTGTCCGGCGGCATCTTCTGGGAGGGGACCCGGACTCCCGCAGTCGTGTCGTACCGGACGAGGTTCATGTCACTCGAGGCTCCGGCGCCGTCGGGACCGGTCACCATCGAGCACGACGCCGCCGGCGTCACCTTCGACCGATGGGTCACAGGGCGCAGCGCATCGTACTCCGGCGGGGGCTACGTCTACTCGCGGTGGAGGGACGTGTGGCTCGAGGCGCGGTTCACCGGCACGCAGATATCGTGGATCGGGCCGAAGCAACCGAGCTACGGTATCGCCGAGGTCTACATCAACGGTGTTCTCGCCGAGACCGTCGACCTGTACGCACCCGCATCGAGCGCGACGCTCTCGGCGGAGCTGTTCACGTGGCGAAGTCCGACGCTCTCGAGCGAACCGCACACGATACGCATCAGGGTGCTCGGAACGCGCAACCCGGCCTCGTCCGGCACCACAGTGGTGCTCGACCGCTTCGAGGTGACCGGCGAGGGCGCGAGCGGCGGCGGCGTGCGGCTGTCCGACTCAGGGACTCAGGCACGGCTCTCGGGGACGTGGGTGCGGGGCGACAACCAGGCGTACCTGGGTGGCAGCTACCAGTACTCGCGCCACGCCACCGCGTCGATCACCGTGCGCTTCACCGGCACGAGGATCGCGTGGATCGGCCCGAGAACCGGCAACTACGGCCACGTCGACGTCTTCATCAACAACGTCCCGCAGGGTCCCGTGTGCCAGTTCGGGCCGACCGGCTGGCGCTACCGGATCTGGGAGTCCGAGGTCCTGCCGCGCGGGACTCACACGCTCGAGCTGCGTGTGAGGGGTACACGGTCGTCCTCCTCGTCGGGGAACACCATTGTCGTCGACGCGTTCGACGTGACGCCGTAGGCGCGGCGCATCCGTCGCCCGCGCCTCGCGGTGCGGGTATAGTGGTGCCGAGCAATAGCAGCCCCCGAACGGGGGCTGCGCCGCGCACAAGCCGAATGGAGCGCGCCGACGTGAAAGTCATCATCCCCGCGGCGGGGCTCGGGACCCGGTTCCTGCCGGTGACCAAGTCGCAGCCAAAAGAGATGCTCCCGGTGGTCGACAAGCCGGTCATCCAGTACGTGGTGGAAGAGGCGGTCGCCGCGGGCGTACATGAGATCCTGCTCGTGACCGGCCGCGGCAAACGCGCCATCGAGGACCACTTCGACCGCTCCCTGGAACTCGAGGACCTGCTCGAGGAGACCGGCAACTTCC
>DASSAH010000171.1:0-1676 GCA_035685585.1 Coriobacteriia bacterium | reverse complement strand
CCCCAGGACCTCGGCCCGGCATCCCAGCGTCTCTATCCCCGCGTCCAGGAGCGTCATCGCGATCGAATACGGCTCCTCGCCGGTCGAGCATCCCGCCGACCACACCCGCAACGTACGCATCGCGGCGCTACGCCCTTCGAGAATCTCGGGCATGACGACGGACGCCAGAGCATCGAACTGGGCGGAGAACCTGAAGAAGCTCGTCTCGTTCACCGTGATGAGGTTCATGAGCTCGCGGAACTCCCCCTCATCGGCGGTCAGCAGCTCGTGATAGCGCTCGAACGAGTCGAGCCCGAACCTCGTCGCCCTGGTCACCAGCGAGATGCGGAGGGCGTCGATACTGCTCGCCTCGATGTGGATGCCCGAGTGCTCCTGGATGTAGTCGGCAAACAGCGCGAACTGCTCGTCCGTGAGATCGGTCTTGAGCGGAGCGCCGTGGCTCGACATCGCGGCCTACCCCGCCGAGAGCGCTTCTTCCGGCTCTCCCTCGACCTCGATCAGCCCCGCGGCGCTCATGCCATAGAGGACCTTTGCCGTCTCGAAGTCGTTGTAGCCGGTGAGCGCGCTCAGTTCCTTGACGGACCTGCCCCCGTGCAGGTGGCACAGGAGCATCCATTCCCTCGGCTTGAGGTGGATCTCGATGCTCTTCTCGCCCGGCCCGGCGGCCATGACGAACCGCGTCTCGAGCGAGGGGATCTTCTCCCGGATGCGGTGCCAGGTCTCAAGGCGCCGCGTCGCTTCCATGATGACGTTCTCGACCGAGACCGAGATCCCGATGTCCTCTTCCTCGCAGATCTCGCCCGCCTCGAAACGCACCGTTCCGTCTTCCCAGCGGAACAGGTCGAAGAGCGTGTCGTTCATCTGCTCCTGAATGAAGCCCTCCAGCACGTTCGCATCCAGATACCCCTCGACCACGAGAATCTGTCCGAGGCGCCGGGCCGCCCGGTCCTTCTTCTGTATCTTCTGCAGTCCGAGCGCCTGGCGTAGCTGCTTCTCGGTGATCACCTCGGCCTCGACGAGCCGTGACCCGAGGGAGCCGTGACTGTAGTTGGACGACGCGAAGAAGATGCGCCCCTTGCGAAAGCAGACCCTGCCCTCGACGTCTGCCTGAGCGAGGAAGAGCGTCCCCGTCTTGCGTCCAGTCGAAAGCAGCCGGAACACATCGGCGAGCGAGAAGTCCTTCAGGTTCCCTTCGAGCGCCACACACACCTCCCGGCTTCAGACACGGGTGCTCGGTCGTCCCACCACCGACCGCCGCGCGGTCAACGCGGCTCGTCCGGTCTATCGGCTTGCCGATGGAGGCGCATGAGAGGCACGCCGCCAGCACTTCAGAGCGGTCGCTCCTACCTGCGTGCCGCCTGGAGCGCCGCGATGAGCGCACCGAGTTCCGTCCCGGTGCTCACACCGCCATCATCGCAGACGAGAAGCCCACCGGCGCGGGCGAGGAGGGCCGCTGAGCTCCCCGCGCGGATCGCCACCGGCACGCCTCCCCGCACGGCCCATCCGGGGACGCCGCCGAGGACCGACAGGCCGAGCTGCCGAGCGCGCGAGTACAGCTGGCGGAAGGGATAGGGGCCCAGCCCCCCGGGGTGGACCGCGACCACACCCTGTCCGCGTGCCGCGGCGAGGAACGGCCGGATGTCGCCGTCGGAATGCCAGACGAGCGGGAGGCCGTC
>DASSAH010000170.1:0-3060 GCA_035685585.1 Coriobacteriia bacterium | reverse complement strand
TCAGGACACTGCCGAGCAGGCCGGCAACCTTGCCCACCCGACCGCCCTTCACCAGGTTGTCGAGACTGTCGACACCGACGAGCATGCGCACGCGGTCGCGCGCCTGCGCCGCCGCCTCAAGCACTGCCTCGACCGGCAGCCCTTGGACTGAGGCTTTGGCCGCCTCGATGACCTGGAAGCCCAGACCCCAGGAGAGGTTGCGCGAATCGAACACGCTCACCTTGCCCGCGAACCGCTCAGCGGCCGCGTGAGCCGACGCGATGGTGCCTGAGAGGTCGGAGGAGATGTGCACCGACACCACGTGCGAGGCCCGCTTCAGCGCCTCGGTATACGTGTCCACGAACGCCCCCGCCGACGGCTGGGACGTCGTCGGCAGCGTCGGCGCCGCGGCCATGCGCTCGAAGAACTCTTCTTGCGACATCTGACCGTCGGGCCATGTCTTCCCGTCGATCGTGACGTTGAGCGGCACGCTGGTGATCGCGTATCGCTCAAGGATGTCCGGCGGCAGGTCCGCCGTCGAGTCGGTGACGATGGCTATCGGGGTCTTTGAGCGCGCTTCATCCATCTTCTGCTCCTTCGAACATGACCATCCCGTGAGACATCTGACGACCTCCCATGACATGCAGATGAAGGTGGGGCACCGTCTGGTTCCCGTCCCGGCCCGAGTTGACGATCACGCGGTATCCACGATCGGCCAGCCCCGCCCGCCGAGCGACTTCAGGGACCGCCGCCAAGAGGCGGGCCGCCGTCTGGGCCGGAACGCCGTCACCGAGGTGCTCATGATGCTCGCGCGGAATGACAAGGACGTGCACCGGCGCTTGCGGCGCTCTGTCGTTGAAGGCGACGACCGCCTCGTCCTCGTAGACCAGATGTGCGCCAAGCTCACCGCGAGCGATCTTGCAGAAGACGCAGTCGTCCACAGAGCCTCCCCGGACCAGGCGATGGTTCCCGGTACCGCCTTCGACTCAGTGTAGCGTACCGAGCCGTTCTCGCTACCCTTCGGCGTCGACCGGTTCGCTCTCCAGCTCCCCCATCAACGCCGTGACCTTCTGCTGCGCCTCCCCGAGCTTCGCGCGGAGCGCCTGTAGCAGCTCGACGCCTCGCTGATAGCGGGCCAGACTCTCCTCGAGCTCAAGCTGACCGGTCTCCAGCGACGCGACGATGGACTCGAGTTCTCCCAGCGCTTCCGAGAAGCTCATCTCCCCAGGGGGGACGCACGCCGGCTCACCCATCCGACACCTCCGACTCGCTCGATTCGACGAGACACGCGAGGCGACCGCTCCCGAGCAGCACGTTCACGCGATCGCCCCTATCCACCTGCGCTGCCGACCGTATCACAGCACCTCCGTCCGCCGTGCGACACACAGCATACCCTCGCCCCAGGATCTCAAGCGGGGACAGGTCGTGCAGGCGAGCCGCGTTTCGCGACACGCTCTCGCCAGCGCGCTCAAGATAGTGCGAACCCGCCCGTCCTACCTCACGGACGAGGCGTTCGACGCGTTCGCAGTCGTCTGCGAGTCGCCGAGGAAGTGCCCGCCTGAGGGCCATCTGCGCATGGTCGAGCGTCTGTGCCATCGCCCCCGTCAGCACGGAACAATCGGTGAACACCGGGCGGTTGACCAGGAGAAGGACTCTGTGTACGGCCAGCTGCACGCGGTGATGCAGCGCTCGATCGAGCATCCGCCCTGTCTTGACCAGCGTCGCGTTGACCTCTTCGACCGACGGAGCGACCGACTCCGCTGCGGCGGTCGGGGTCGATGCGCGCAAGTCGGCCACCATATCGGCGATGGACGTGTCCGGCTCGTGGCCGATCCCGCTCACCACAGGTATCGGACAGCTTGCGATCGCCCGGGCGACGGACTCGTGGTTGAACGGCATGAGGTCTTCGTACGACCCCCCGCCCCTCACAACGAGCACGACGTCGCACCTTGCCGCCACCGCGGCGGCAAGGCCCTCGACGATCATCGAGGGGGCGTTCGTTCCCTCGACGGGAACACCAGCGATGAGCACCTCGGCGACCGGGTACCTGCGCCGGAGGGTGCGGATGACGTCGTGTACCGCCTTCCCGCGCGGAGAGGTCACGACGCCGATACGCGCGGGATACGCAGGCAGCGGCCGCTTCCGCTCGGGGCGCATGAGCCCTTCCGCCTCGAGGCGTCGCGCGAGCTCGGCGACACGGAGCCGCAGGTGCCCTTCGCCCGCTGACGTCAAGGAGCGAGCGACGAACTGCAAGCGCCCTTTGGGCACGTACGCCGAGAAGTTCCCGCTCAGCTCCACGAGCATCCCGCAGGCGAGCGTGACACCTGATGCGGCGTAAGACTCACGCCACATGAGGCAGGGCATCGCCGCCTCTCCGTCCGAGAGCGTGAAGTACGCGGCCCGGTACCCTGGCTTGTCGGCGACCTCCGATACCTCGCCGACCACCCGCAGGCAGACCGTCTCGAGAACGTTTCGGGCGAGGCTCATGGCCTCGCTGACACTCACGACCCGCTGCTCCGGCACGCGCCCCTCCGTCTTCGGCAACGTTCACGCGAACGATACCAGACGGACCCGCACGCGCTTCACGGATCAGCGCCGCGCGAGCCCCAAGAAGTAGAGCAGCTGGAGTACCGCGATGAGCGTAGCCGCGACGTACGTGAGCGCGGCGGCGGTAAGCACTCGGCGGGCACCGCGGACCTGCTCCGGTGGCAGCGTGTTGCCCACGTTCAGTGCCGCCAGCGCCCGGCGAGACGCATCGAATTCCACAGGCAGCGTCACGATCTGGAACGCGACCGCCGCGGCGAACATGATGACCCCGACCATGATGAGGTCCGCCAGGCCGATGAACATACCTCCGAGGATGAGCGGGAATGCCAGACTCGAGCCGATCTGGGCGGTGGGCACGAGCGTCTGACGCACACGAGCCGCAGCGAACCCGCGTGCGTGCTGGATGGCGTGACCGGCCTCGTGCGCGGCCACGCCCGCCGCGGCTACGGTCCTGCCGTGGTAGACGTCTTCGGAGAGCCTCAGCACGTTCGCTCTCGGGTCATAGTGGTCGGTGAGGTGCCCGGGCACCATCTC
>DASSAH010000169.1:0-7635 GCA_035685585.1 Coriobacteriia bacterium | reverse complement strand
GATGTCTCCGTACGACTCCGTCGTGACCTGACCGTACGGGTTCATGCAGAACGTACGCACGCGGTCACCGAAACGCCGCGAGTAGTAGGTGAGCTTGGCTTCGTAGAGTGCATCCGTGAGCGGCTCCATCACCGGCGCGGGAGCCTCGACCCGCACCCCGATGTCGACCTGGTTGTTCGTGAGCCGGATGCCGAGCAGGGAGGCCTGCGAGGCGAGCCACTCGGCGCCCTCGCGGCCGGGCGCCACGATGACCGACGGCGCGCGCAGCACACGGCCGTCATCGAGCGTGACCCCGGTGACCCTGCCCGCGTCAACGTCGATTGCGCTCGCCCCGACGCCTGTCATCACCTCGACACCGGCCGTGACGAGATGGTCGTGCATCGCTCCGAGGATCCGTGGCGACCGGTCAGTACCGAGATGACGGACGCGCATCGGCGTGAGCGCCATGCCAGCGAGCGCCGCTGCGCGTCCGAGGCGAGCGGCGGCGTCAGGATCGGGCCCGTGGACATGCGTGTCTGCGCCGAACTCCAGCCAGATACCGTCGGAGTAGGCAATCAGTTCGACAAGTGCGGCCTCGCCCACGTAGTCCGCGAGCCAGCCCCCGACCTCGCTCGTGAGCGTCAACTTCCCGTCGGAGAACGCACCCGCCCCGCCCCAGCCGGACACGATGTCACACCGAGCACAGCGCACGCAGCCCTGCCCGTGCACCGGGCAGCGACGCAACGCGAGCGGCTTCCCTTTCTCGATGATGACGATGCCGTTCACTCCGGAGCGCACGAGCTCGACGGCGGCGAAGATGCCTGCCGGCCCGGCCCCGACGATGATGACGTCGTACTCCTGGCGCATCGAACCGCTCCCATGCAGTCGGCTTCCGACCTGGAAGACTGTTCCCGCCGAAGCCGCCGGGCTCACGCCGGGCCGAGTGGACTAGCCGGGGGCTTTGCCCATGAACCTTGTGTAGTGCTCGTGGAAGACGAGACTGACCAACCCCGTCGGGCCGTTGCGGTGTTTGGCCACGATGACCTCCGCCGTGCCCCTCTGAGGCCGGTCACCCTCGTCGTCTTCGCCCCGTGGGTCGGTGTTTCGGTCGATGAACATGACGACATCGGCGTCCTGCTCGATGGCGCCCGACTCGCGCAGGTCAGAAAGTTGCGGCCGCTTGCCGCGACGCTGCTCGACCGCACGCGAGAGCTGCGACAGCGCGAGCACGGGCACGCCGAGTTCTTTCGCGAGGATCTTGAGTCCGCGACTGATCTCGGCTATCTCGGTCTGGCGGTTCTCGGAGCGTCTGTTCGGCGGCTGCATCAACTGCAAGTAGTCGACGATCACGAGACCGTCGGTCTTGTTGCGTAGCTGGCGCCGAGCCTTCGCGCGGACCTCGAGAATCGATATCGCCGGCGTGTCATCCACGTAGAACTCGAGCTTCGCGAGCTGCCCCATCGTGCGGTGGATGCTCGACCAGTCGGCGTCCTTGACCCGCCCCGTGCGCACATCTTGGGAGTTGATGCGGGCCTCCGAGCACAAGACTCGCTGGATGAGTTGCTCGGCAGCCATCTCCAGACTGAAGAGCGCAACCGACGTGCCGGCCTTCGCGGCGTTCACGGCGATGTTGAGGGCGAGCGCCGTCTTGCCCACCGAGGGACGGGCCGCGAGGATGAGCAGATCGCCGCGATGCATGCCTGCCAGCAGGTGGTCGAGGTCCTTGAAGCCCGTGGGGACGCCGCTGACGTGGTGCTGGCGCTCAAAGAGCTCCTCGAGTTGCGCGAAGCTCACCCGCAACAGCTCCTCCATCCCCTGGAAGTTGCTGCTCACACGGACATTCGTCACCGCGAACAGCGTGCGCTCCGCCTCTTCGACGACCTCCCGCATGTCGTCGGGCGCCTCATAGCCGAGCGCGGCGATCTTGTTGGCCGCCGCGATCAGGTCTCGCAGCATCGAGGTGCGCTGCACGATCTCCGCGTAGCGGGCGACGTTGGCCGCCGTGGGGACGACCCCCGTGATGTCGAGCAAATACGCCTTGCCGCCAACCTGGTCGAGCGCGTCCACCGACGCGAGACGGTCGGCCACGCTCACCTGGTCGACGGGGATCGCGCGGGTGTGGAGGTGGTGGACGGCTTCGAAGATCCGCCGGTGACTCGGACGGTAGAAGTCGTCCGCGCGTACCGCGGCGACCCCGATCTCAGCCGCGTCTGAGGAGAGGAACATGGAACCAAGCAGCGCCTGCTCGGCCTCCACGTTATGGGGTGGGATCCTCAGCTGGACCGCAGGCATCGCCACCGTTCCGCGAAGTTCGCTCATGCATCCTCCCGCAAGACGCCGTGCGCGGCGTGTCGGCCCACTGGTCTCGAACCGTCCCGATTCTAGCGGAGCGCCCTGACACGAGAACACCGGACCGGACGCTGTCCACAGCCGGGCGCACGGCACACCCTGAGCCGACAGGGGTTGTCCCCAACATCCACAGATGGCCGAGTTGTTAGCGGCCCGTAAACGCAGAAGGGCCGCCCCGGTGGGACGGCGCCTTCGCACGCTCGACCTGTGGAGAGTTACTCCGCTGGCTCCTCGGCTGAGGCGGGCTCGCCATCGGCGGTCGCAGCGGCGGCGTCGACGGTCACGACGGCGTCGTGCGCGCCCGGCCTGTCCGGAAGGGCCGCCTCGCCCTCCGGGACCACCGCGACGACGACCTCGGTCCTGACGTCTCGGTGGACCTGCACCGTGACGGTGTGTTCGCCGAGCGTCTTGATGTGGCCGTGCACGTCGATCTTGCGGCGGTCGACGTCGACGTCAAGCTGCTCGGATATCGCGCTCACGACCATCGCCGAGGTGACCGAGCCGAACAGGCGGCCCTCGTCACCGGCTTTCGCAGCCACAACCACGCGACCGCCCTCGAGGCGCTCGGCGAGCGAGCGCGCCTCGGCGAGTCGAACCTCCTCGCGCTTGAGGATGTTGCCCTTCCGTGCCTCGAGTTGCTTGAGGTTCCCCGGCGTCGCCTCCACGGCGAGCCTGCGTGGCAACAGGTAGTTCACCGCGTACCCGCGCGCGACGTCGACGACGTCGCCTTCGCCGCCCTTGCCTTTGAGCTCCTGTGTCAGGATGACCTTCATCACGCACTCCTTGTCCTTCGCCGGCTTCACGCCAGCACGCACATCACTGTGACTCTATGCCTCGCCAGTCCGGTCCTCGGGCTCCTCGGCCGGACGGTTGTCGTCCCGTGGCAGTTTCCTGAAGTTCGCCCAGAAGTCGATCAAACCGACCACGCTCACCACCGGCAGAATCATGTCGGCAACGACGAGCAGCACATAGCCCGCCACGCGCATGAACCCGCCGATTCCCACACGCCGGTACAGCGCCGAGACCACGCCGAGCCCCTGCGCGAGCAAGAGCAGGCGCACTCCCAGCAGAACGTTCAGTCCGGCGGTGGTCGCCATCGACTCGCTCATCCCCCGGCCCACGGCAAGTAGCGCGACCGCGCCGATGAACGGCCACAACACATGGGGGCTCAGGTCGAGCGCGTCAAGCCGGGGCAGTCGCCGCACCTCCGCACCGCTCCGGCCGGCCGCCCATCCTGCCGCCGCAACCGCCACAACCGCCGCGAAGAGCGAGCTCGCGAACAGGTCGAACGGCCACAGCCGCACCAGGGTGTCCCCGAGCGTCGCGGCGTCGACCCCGAAGATCGCCCCCTGTCCGCCGTCCGCTTGTCCCGCTACCGTGAGCGACTCGACAGCCGATTCGATCCCTGAGCGCATCAGCTCCGGGATGGTCATCCCCCGCACCTGGGCCAGGAGTGCCGTCCGAACGAGCAGTCCCACCCCGACCGCCGCCGTGAGCAGCGCGGCGCTCGTGAGCGCGGAACGTCTGCGCATCCCGCCGACGACGAGCAGCAGTGCGGCGAAGACCGGCACCAGCAGGACGCCGTCGATTGGAACCAGAAGCGTACCGAGGCCGACCGCCGCCCCTGAGGCCAGCGCTGCCGCCACGACGCGCTCCCGGTAGACGAGGCCGGCGATGCCGGCCGCGGCCAGAGGCAGACCCGCGAGGGGCAGCAGCGGCACCACCAGTCCTCCGAAGACGGTCGCGCTCACGAGCAGCACGGCGTCCCGCGTGCGAACAAACGGTGTGTCGGAGGCTTCGGGCACCAGCGCTACCTCCCGCGGCGGCCGTCGACCTTGCCGCTGACGACCGGGACCGCATAGGGCACTAGAGCCATCTCGCGAGCGCGCTTGACCGCCGTCGAGAGCTGATGCTGGTGCTGCGCGCAGTTCCCCGTGACCCGGCGCGGCTTGATCTTTCCGCGGTCGGTCATGAACTTGCGCAGCATCTGCGCATCCTTGTAGTCGACGTACTCGACCTTGTCTTTGCAGAAGGCGCAATACTTGCGCCTGGGCTTCCGTGCGTAATCGGACACGTCCGATCCTCCTCTCATCTCACTCTAACGGCTGCGACGGACCGCGCCGCCAGGGGCGGGAGGGTTCCGCCCAGGCAACGCGGACGTCCTAGAACGGGATCTCGTCGTCTGCCGGAAGGTCAGTGGACACCGGAGCAGGAAACTCCCGGCTGCCGGCGCCCTCGCCACGGGCTGACATGAACTCGATCTCGTCCACCACCACTTCCACCTTCGAGCGCTTCTCGCCCTGCGGGTTCTCCCACGAGCGATACCTGAGCTTGCCCTCGATGGCGACCTTCACACCCTTGTGAAGGTAGTTCGCGATCGCCTCGGCGCGCGCGCCGAACATCACGCAGTCGATGAAGTTGGGATACTCTTCCCACTCGCCGGTCTGCTGGTTCTTGCGCCGGTCGTTGACGGCCACGCCGAGCCCCAACACCGCCGTCCCGCCTGCGGTCGAGCGCAGCTCGGGGTCGCGTGTCAGGTTCCCGCTAATAACCACACGATTGATGCTCATCTCACACCACCTGGTCTCGAAGCCCACACTGGTCACACCGCGCCGGTGAGCCGCCGTACCGTGACGTTCGGCTACTGCCGGTCGTCACGACGAAGAAGCATGTAGCGGAACACCGGGTCGGTGATGTGCAGCACGCGGTCAATCTCGGCGATCGCTTCGGGGGTGTGATGGAAGTCCACAAGGACGTACTCGCCCTCGGTGGCATCGTTGATCTCAAAGGCGAGACGGCGCTTACCCCAGGAGTCGACGTTGTCCACGACGCCACCCTCAGCGGTGATGAGTCCCCGCACCCGCTCAAGGACGGCCTCGCGAGCCTCCTCGTCTTGGGCGGAATCGAGCAAGAGCAGCATTTCGTAAGCCTTCATGGTTCACCTCCTCTGGGCTGACGGCCCCGGGACTGTGAAGGCAGCCACCCGGAGCAGGAAATGAGCCCTCGCAGTGTATCACCGAGCTACCACTGCGGCAACATCTTCACGTTCACGGGGAAACGAGGCGGTCGGACGCGGTGTTGAGCGCCAGAGTGGCCAGAGGAACGCAACGCCGAGCAGACACGCGGCGCCGGCGAGCACGCCGGGCGGCAGGGCGGCCGATCCGGCGAGCTGCTCCCGGCGGTCCACCGCGAGAGCCCGTTTGGCCTGCGGTGGCAGAGCGGCGACCGCGAGCGGAGCCAGCTCGGGACGCGGCGTGACGAAGGGAGTGTCCTGCGCGCTGGGCTGCGCCGGCGCCGGGCGGGCCTGAACGCCAGCGGGCGCGAGTGCGGAGACATGCGGCCTCGCCACAGAGGGCGCCACACCGGATAGTGCCGCCTGCGCGCCTGCGAACGCGCCGGGCACGGTCTGCCCGGTCTCGGGCACGGTCTCGGGCGCGGGAGCCTGCACGTGCGCCGGGGCGGGGGAGTCGGCGGGCGACGGCGCGGGCGCGAGAGGTGCGCCCGCTGTCGCGCCCGCGGCATTGGGCGCCGGTGCAGCAAGCAACGGCGCGGGTTCGGCGATCGGCACAGCGCCGCTATGAGCTTGGAGCGGCGCTGCCAGGAACGGCATGGGATCCACGTAGAGCGAGCCCCGGCGCACGCTTAGATGAAGGTGCGAGTCGGGGTGAGAGCGGTCGCCAGATGACGCGAGCGCGCCGAGCAGCTCGCCGGCGACCACGGTTTGCCCGGTCGCGACCACGCGGTCAGACAGCGGCAGATACGTCACCAAGATATCGCCGGATTGCACGGTGACGGCGAGCGTGGTCGCACCCTCGCCCGCCGGGATGCGTCCCGCAAACGTGACCGTCCCGGCGAGCACCGCGCGCACGCCGGTTCCCGGAGGCGCCCCCAGGTCGACTCCCCGGTGCGTGGCGTGACTCCCGTCGCCGGCCGGGTAGCGCTCGCCGAACGCCAGTAAGATAGGCGCTGCGGCCTCGAACGGCCAGCCCCGCTCGGCCTCCGCCGCGACCGCGACCGGAGCGCACGCCAGAACCATCCCGCAGAGCGCGACCCATCCGCACAGCCATCGTCTCATGCCGACACCTCCCACATCATGATGGCCACGCAGGAGGCGAGGGGGCGCGGCGGTTCTACGAACAGGTGTTCGACACGAGAGCCCGGATTCCTGCCTGGAGGACCGGGAGGGTCTCTCCCCACGCGGACGGCCGCCCGAAGGCGGCCGTGTCGTGACGTGGAGCGGGCAACGGGTCTCGAACCCGCGACCTACAGCTTGGGAAGCTGTCGCTCTACCTACTGAGCTATGCCCGCGTCGCGCAGCATGGGGCCGACGCCCGGACAGTGTACCTCACACGCGTGTGCGCGTCACAGCGTCCCGCGCCGGACGCTCGCGCCGCCGCCGCTCCGTCCGCCACAGGGCGAACGCGAGCAGCGAGAGCCCCGCGGAGAGCGCCACCTTCCACGGCCGGACCGGGTGCGGCACGTCCCGTCCGTCAGCGACGACGCGAAGCGACTCGGCATGGATGTCCATGTCCCCGCCGTGTTCGGGGCAGGCCGCGTTGAACACACCGCGCACCTCCACGATGTCGCCCCGATGCTTGTAGTCGCCGAAGACGCTGATCTCGTCGGCGAGACGCGCAGGGACGACGACCGGCATCCCCGTGTTGTAACCGGAGAGGGGTGCTCCTTCCTCGATGCTCTTGAACTGGTACCCGTCGTCGTTGAGGTGGAGCCACGCGATCTCGCCGCGCACCATCGCCTCGCCGATGGCCTCGCCACGAAACGTGATGGTCTGTCCGTCCCACCGCTGGGGGTCCTCGATGAGTTCGATACTCGATACCGCGTTCGGGTCCACGGGAAGCACCGGGGGACCCTCCAGCGCATCAGCGCGCGGCGGGAGAGCAAGCGTCATCCCGAGCACGAGGAGCGCGACCGTGCGCCAGCCACGATGAGCCTCCATCACCGCCCCCTCAGAATCGCCAGCGCGTAGCCGCCGAGCGCGAACGCCGAGAGGAACTCGAGGCGTCCGAGCCACATCTGGAACATGTACGCGAGCTTCATCGGCGCAGGCATGGCCGGCGACGTCACACCACACGACAGCCCGGTGTTCGAGGCGGCCGAGACCGACTCGAACGCGGCCTGGACAAAGTCGAACCCATACAGCGCGCCGATCAGGGTCCCAATCGTGTACAAGGTGACGTACGCGATCGTGACCGTCATCGCGGCACGCACGGTGGAGTCTTCGAGCCATACGCGTTTGACGTGGTGGTAGCTTGCCCTGATCTCGGCCGACTCGGGAGAGATGGCCTT
>DASSAH010000168.1:0-4618 GCA_035685585.1 Coriobacteriia bacterium | reverse complement strand
TCGCTCGCGAAGTGGGCGGACGTGGACGTGATCGTCTATGTCGGCTGCGGTGAGCGGGGCAACGAAATGACAGAGGTCCTCGCGGAGTTCCCGGAGCTGGAGGATCCGCGCACCGGCGCTCCGCTGATGGATCGGACGGTGCTTGTCGCCAACACGTCGAATATGCCGGTCGCGGCGCGTGAGGCCTCGATCTACGTCGGGGCGACGCTCGCTGAGTACTACCGGGACATGGGGTACAACGTCGCGATGATGGCGGACTCGACCTCGCGCTGGGGAGAGGCCCTGCGTGAGGTGTCGGGTCGACTCGAGGAGATGCCGGGAGAAGAGGGGTATCCGGCGTACCTCGCGACACGCCTGGCGGCGTTCTACGAGCGCTCGGGCCGTGTCCGCTCACTCGGCACGGACGAGCGCGTCGGCTCGGTCACGATGGTCGGCGCGGTGTCGCCGGCCGGTGGCGACATGTCCGAACCGATGACGCAAAACTCGCTGCGTGTCGCGGGAGCGTTCTGGGCGCTCGACACCTCGCTCGCCCAGCGTCGCCACTTCCCGGCGATCTCGTGGACGAAGTCGTACACCCTCTTCCTCGGGCAAGTGCGGGATTGGTACGAGGAGAACGTCGCGGGCGACTGGCAGGCGATGCGGGACCAGGCGATGTCGATCCTCCAGAAGGAGACCGAGCTCCAAGAGATCGTCCAGCTGGTGGGTCCAGACGCGCTGCCTGAGTCCGAGAAGATCATCCTCGAGGTCGCGCGGATGCTCCGGGAAGACTTCCTGCAGCAGTTCGCGTTCGACGAGGTCGACGCGTACTGTCCGCCCAAGAAGCAGTACCTGATCCTGAAGGCGGTGCTGGCGTTCCATGAGGCGGCCGTCTCGGCGCTCAACAGAGGCGTGTCACTGCGCCAGATTCTCGAGATGCCGTTCAGGGACGAGATCGCTGTGTTGAAGACGACTCCGCATGAGGCGGCCATGGAGCAGGCCGAGTCGTTCTGCAAGAGGATCCCCGAAGAGATCGCCGGAATCGAGGTGTACTGACGTGACGCCCGAGCAGATGACCGCGGAACGACCGACCGTCGCCCGCCGCTCGCTACTGTCGACCGACTATCGGACGCTGACGTACGTCACCGGTCCGCTGATCTTCGTCGATAAGGTGGAGAAGGTGGCCTACGACGAGATGGTCGCCATCCGCCTGCCTGATGGGAGCCGGCGAAGCGGCCAGGTGCTGGAGGTCAGCGGCAGCACCGCCGTGATCCAGGTCTTCGAGGGGACCCGCGGCATCGACATCGACTTGACGGAGGTTCGGTTCCTCGAAGACGTGGCGCGCATCGACGTCTCACCGGACTTGCTCGGCCGCATATTGAATGGGATGGGAGCCCCCATCGACGGAGGCGCGCCGATCATCCCCGAGCGCACGCTCCCGGTCACAGGGGCGCCCATCAACCCGTACATGCGCGAGAAGCCGGCAGACTTCATCGAGACCGGCATCAGTGCGATAGACGGGCTGAACACGCTTGTGAGGGGGCAGAAGCTCCCCATCTTCTCCGGCTCGGGCCTGCCCGCCAACGAACTCGCCGCTCAGATCATCCGACAGGCACGTGTCAAGAGCGGTGAGGAGTTCGCGATCGTCTTCGGCGCCATGGGTATCACGCACCGCGAGGCCGCGTACTTCATCAACCAGTTCGAAGGCACAGGGGCACTCGAGCGGGTCGTCTTCTTCCTCAACCACGCCGACGACCCCACCGTCGAGCGCTTGCTCACGCCGAAGGCCGCCCTCACCGTCGCCGAGTACCTCGCGTACGAGAACGACATGCAGGTGCTCGTCGTGCTCTCAGACATGACCAACTACTGCGAGGCGCTGCGCGAGGTGTCGACCGCGCGCGAGGAGGTCCCCGGGAGGCGTGGGTATCCCGGGTACATGTACACGGACCTGTCGATGATCTACGAGCGGGCGGGCCGCATCAAAGGACGCAAGGGCTCGGTCACGCAGCTCCCGATCCTCACGATGCCCGACGACGACATCACCCACCCGATCCCGGACCTGACCGGGTACATCACCGAGGGGCAGATCGTGCTCTCGAGGCAGCTGCACAGGCGAGCGGTCTACCCGCCCATCGACGTCCTGCCGTGCCTGTCACGACTGATGAACCTCGGCATCGGGGAGGGCAAGACCCGCGACGACCACCGGGCGGTCGCGAACCAGCTGTACGCCGCCTACGCTCAAGGGAGAGACCTGCGCAAGCTCGTCGCCATCGTGGGCGAGGAGGCGCTCTCCGACAACGACCGGTCGTATCTGCGCTTCGCTGACGAGTTCGAGAGCCGCATCGTCGGGCAGGGCGAGGAAGGCCGGACCATCGAAGAGACGCTCTCGATCGGCTGGGAGCTCATGGCCGGGCTACCCATGAGCGAACTCAAACGCGTTCGCGACTTCGTCGACACCTACCACCCGAGTGCGGGTCAGGCGGCGCAGCCGGCCTCTGTGGAGGTCTGATGGAAGAAGTACGGCCGACACGCGCCGAGCTGCTCGAGAAGCGGGAGCAGATCAAGCTCGCCGAGCAGGGGATGGACCTGCTGAAGCAGAAGCGCGACGCGCTGCTCATCGAGTTCATGGGCGTCATGGACGAGACGCTGCGCCTGTCCGAGGCGCTGCAGAGGAACGTCGCGGACGCGCAGTACTCGCTCGCCGTCGCCAAGGCGGTGGACGGTACGGTCGCGCTGCGCTCGGCGGGGATGGCGACGAGGAACGAGATCGTCGTGGACATGACCGGGACGAAGATCATGGGCGTCTCCGTGCCGGTCGTCACCAAGGGCGAGAGCCCCATCCGCTCGTCATTCACCCGGGGGTACTCGGTCACCGGGGTCACCTCGCGAGTTGACGAGACCGCCGAGCGGTTCGAGAAGATCCTCGACGTCATCATCGAGTACGCCGACATCGAGACGCGCCTGAAGCGGCTCGGCGAGGAGATACAGAAGACGAACCGGCGCGTGAATGCGCTGGAGCAGATCACGGTGCCCGCGCTTCGCGAGCACGTCACCTACATCAGGCAGACTCTCGACGAGCGCGCACGCGAGGACCTGTTCCGCCTGAAGAAGGTCAAGAAGAAGATCGAGCGCACAAAGGCGATGCCTGGGCGCTGATTCCGTGCGCGTGTCAGGCGCGGTCGGCGACGACCTGCTTCATGTCGCCGAGGATGCTGACAGCGTTGCGCTCGTGTCGGCGGAGTTCTCGGCCGAAGAGCAACAGCTTCTGGACGTCGTGCGCCTTGAGGTGTCCGAAGCGCAGGTCGTGCCACTCCTCCCTCGGAGTGTACGCCCACAACTCGCCGAGCACCCACTCGAACTCTTCGATCTCACGGTCGGTGAGTGCGGCCCAGTCGGGTCCGAGGCCGTGGCGGACGCGTTCGATCTCGCGCTGGACCGCCTGGGCCTGACGCAACTTGTGCGTACGGATACCGAGGTCCTCGTCGGTCACGTCGGGTCGTCGGCTGCGCACGCTTCCCACCTCCTGCGAACGGTATTCTCCGCAAGTCGCCGTGTCCCTTTGTTCTAGAATACCCGTGTATCACGCGCAACCCTTCCGAGGAGAGCCGATGGAACTGAGCGACGTCCTGGCACGCAGGCGAAGCGTACGCCACTTCAACACCAGACTCGAGGTGAGCGATGAGGACGTGCGCGCGCTGTTGCTGGCGGCGGTGAGCGCGCCGAGCGCCGGCAATATCCAGCCGTGGCGTTTCACCGTGGTGCGGAGCGCTGCGGCGCGCGAGCGGCTCGCCGGGGCGCTCGCTCAGCGGTGGGCCGTCGCCGCGCCCCTGACGATCGTGGTCTCGGTCGACCCGCGTCCGTGCGCGGCGCGCTTCGGCGCCAGGGGGGAGATGCTCTACGCGATCCAGGACAGCGCCGCCGCGGTCGAGAACATCCTGCTCGCCGCTGTCGACCGGGGCCTCGCCTCGTGCTGGATCGGGGCGTTCGACGAGGACGCGGTGCGCTCGGCGCTCGGCATCGCACTGCCGATATCGCCCGTGGCCATCCTCCCGATCGGTCACTCCGCCGAGTCGTCCACCAAGCCGTCGCGCCGCCCGCTCGATGAGGTGACGACGTGGTTGTGACGTCATGGACACGCTGAGTGAGCTGAGAGAGCACATCGGCGACTGTCACCGCTGCCGGCTCGGGGAGACCCGCACGCGGCTCGTGTTCGGCGTGGGTCGGCCGGACGCCGAGGTGATGTTCATCGGTGAGGCTCCCGGGCGCAACGAGGACCTGAAGGGCGAGCCGTTCGTGGGGACGGCGGGCGTCCTCCTCGACGAGCTGCTCGGCTCGATCGGCCTTGGCCGCGACGATGTCTACATCGCGAACATCCTGAAGTGCCGGCCACCGGGAAACCGCGATCCGCAGTCGGATGAGATCGAGACATGCACGCCGTTCCTCCGCGAGCAGGTGCGTCTCGTGGCGCCGAGGATCATCGTGACGCTCGGCAACTTCGCGACGAAGTTCGTCCTGCGCACGGAGACGGGCATCACGCGGCTGCGAGGGTCGACGCGACCGGCGGGGCGCTTCACCGTGCTGCCGGTCTACCATCCGGCCGCCGCTCTGTACGACATCACGAAGCGGGACGCCATGTTCGCTG
>DASSAH010000167.1:0-3867 GCA_035685585.1 Coriobacteriia bacterium | reverse complement strand
CGGATGCCCCTCCGATCCCTCTGGCAGCAGAAGGGGCCGCAGGTCAGGGTGGCCGTCGAAGACGACTCCGAACATCTCGAACACCTCACGCTCCTGCCAGAGTGCCGCTGGCCACACGTCGCAAAGCGACGCGACACGGGGGGCGCCTCGGTCGAGCAGGCACTTCAGGAAGAGCGCCGCGGACATCGAGCGCGACTGAAGGCGGTACACCGCCTCGATATGGTGCGGTGGGTGATCGACCGCCGTCACCATTCCGAGACGGTCGAATCCAAGGTCACGCAGGTTCTCGGCGGCCTCGTGAAGATCCCCCGCCTCGACGGCGAGGACACCATCACCGAACTCGATCGAGAAGAGCGGGCACAGCTGCGGATAGGTCTCACACAGATGCTCGCGCAGCTCAGTGATGTTCACTCAGGCTCACCGCCTCGGACGATCCGTTCTCGCAGGCGCAACACCGCGTCCTGGAGGGACTCCGGGCGCGGGGGGCATCCGGCGACGTACACGTCGACCGGGATGATCTCGTCCACACCGCGCACCACCGAATAGGAGTCGTAGTAGAAGATGCCGCCCGAGACCGCGCAGTTCCCCATGGCGATGACCCACTTCGGTTCCGGCATCTGCTCGTACAGCCGCTTGACCGCAGGCGCCATCTTCTTGGTGATCGTGCCTGCGACCACCATCACGTCAGTGTGACGCGGGTCGGGACGGGGGAAGGTACCGTGGCGGTCGAAGTCGAACTTGTTGAAGGACGCGGCGATAAGCTCCATCGCGCAGCACGCCGTTCCCATCGGCATGACCCACAGGGAACGGCCCCGTGCCCAGTTCGCGAGCGCCTCGACCGTCGACAGCACGACTCCGCTCCTGGAGAGCGCGTCCGCCACTCCCGATCCGCTCGCCACGCTGGAGTCGTCGGTCATCGCCACTCCAGCGCTCCCTTGCGCCACGCGTACAGCAAGCCCAGGGCGACCAGTGCCACGAAGAACGCCACCGCGAGCGCGCCCTCCGGCGAACCTCGCAACGCCGGCGCGACAGCAAAGAGGAGTGCGGCCTCGGCATCGAAGATCACGAGCAACAGCGCGGTTGCCGCGTACCTCGGACGGACGGCAGCCCACGCCTCACCGGCCTGCGGGATTCCGCACTCATAGGGTTCGAGCTTCTCCGGTGTCGGGTCGCGGGGCGCGAGCACGGCGTTGGCGGCGAACACCGCGGCGATGAACGCCACAGCCGCCGCGCACAACCCGATCCCAAACAGTATGCCTTCGGCATTCGCGCCCTGCATGCGCTCCCCCGCTAGGCAATCGCCAGCGTCTCTACGGCGATTCTCTCAAAGGGAGACAGCCTTGTAAACATTGTTACAAACCCTCCGAAGGCCTCTGGAAGGCACGTCCGGCTAGCCGCCGCCGGTCTGATCTCCGCCCTCCTCAACTTCCTCGACCAGCTCGCTCCACTCCCGCTCAAGCCGCTTGAGCTCATCGCCGAGTGGACCGTATGACTTCATGGCCTGAGCGAAGGCGTCGCTGTCCCGGTAGAACTCAGGGTCTGCCATCTGTTCCAGGATGCGAGCGTGACGCTCCTGCGCCTCTTCGAGCAGCGCCTCGATGTCAGCGAGACGCCGCTCGCGGTCGCGACGCGCCTCGTACGACCGGTTGCGTCGCTCGGCTTCGGCCCGGCGCCGCTCTCTACTCTTCAGCCCCGCCGGCGCGGCGACGGTTCCGTCAGGCGCCGCTCGACTCACCTGGGCATCGGCGGGCAGCGGCCCCGAATCCGCGCGCTTGAACAGATAGTAGTCGTAGTCCCCGTCGAAGATCCGCAGGTCGCCGTCGCGCACCTCCACGACCCGGTTGGCCACGGCGCGGATGAGATGGCGATCGTGCGAGATCAGGACGATAGTCCCCGTGAACTGCGCGAGCGCTGCCTCGAGGACATCGGAAGACGCGATGTCGAGGTGATTGGTCGGCTCATCCAGGCAGAGCAGCCCGGCAGGCCTGACAAGCATCTTCGCGAGAGCGAGCCGGCACCGCTCACCGCCGGAGAGGACACCCACCCGTTTGTGAACGTCATCCCCGTTGAACAGAAACGCGCCCAGCAGTCGCCGCACCTCGAGGTGACCCCACCCCGGCGCCACGGCGTCGACTTCCTCGAACACGGTGTTCGATGCTGTGAGCCCCTCGAGCTGGTGCTGCGCGAAGTAGGCGACCTCGACGTTCGTCCCGTACCGGCGAGTACCCGTGTCTGGGTCCAGCACACCGGCGATCATCCGCAGGAGTGTCGACTTCCCAGCACCGTTGGGTCCAGCGAGGAGGACACGGTCGCCACGGTGCAGGACGAGGTCGATCGACCGGTAGACGACGCGGTCGCCGTACGCCTTGCCCACCCCATCGAGCGTCAGCACGTCCCTGCCCGGCCTCGACGGTTGCGGGAACGAGAACCTGACCGCCGCCCGCTCCGGGGGGACGGTGACAAGCTCCGATTTCACCTTCTCAATCCGCCGGACGCGGTCCTGCGCCTGCCGCGCCTTGGTGTTCTTGTAGCGGAAGCGATCAACGAACGTCTGCATGTGCGCTATCTCCTTCAGCTGCCGTTCTCGCGTCGCCCGCAGCTGTTCGAGGCCGAGCTCCCTCTGGGAGAGATACGACTGGTAGCCACCGGCATAGACGGTCAGCGTGTTCTGATCGATCTCGGCGATCCTGTCCGCGAGCCCCTCCAAGAAGGCGCGGTCGTGACTGACTACGACGAGCGCCCCATCCCACTCGCGCAAGAACGCCTCGAGCCACTGTACCGTCTCCAGGTCAAGATGGTTGGTCGGCTCGTCCAGGAGAAGCACGTCGGGCCTCGCGATCAGCAGCTTGCCGAGCGCCAGACGCATCAGCCACCCGCCGCTCAGCTCCTCAACCGCCCGCACGAAATCGCTCTCGACAAACCCCAGCCCCGTCAGGACCGTGCGGGCCTGGGTCTCGATCGTGTAGCCCCCTGCGTGCTCGAAGCGCTCCCTCGCCCCGGAGTACTCCGCGAGTAGTGCCTCGGCATGCTTCGTGCTCTCGTGGCGCGTTGCGCGGGAGAGTTGTCCTTCGAGCCGAGAGACGCGCCGCTCCAACGCGGCGAGATCGGGCACCGACGCCAGAGCCTCGGCGAGGACGGTGCGCCCCCGCATCTCGATGGCCTCCTGCCGCAGGTAACCGACCGTGGCCGACTTCGCCACCACCACCCGGCCCTCGTCGGGTAGCTGATGGCCTGAGATCAGTTCCAGCAAGGTGCTCTTGCCCGCTCCGTTCGGTCCGAGGACCGCGATCCGGTCCCGCGGCGCGATGCGCAGCGACACGTCCCTGAACAGCACGCGCTGGCCGAAGCCCTTGCTCACGCGGTCGAGTGTGACGATCATTCCGCCAGTCTACCAGCGCGCCGATCCGTGATTCGCGAAAGCCCCATCGACGCCAGGGCAAGCTCGACTTCGGACTGGTTCGCGGGCGGCGGGGCGCCTTTCTCGCGGAGCAGTCGGCGTAACTTGCAGGGTCCGTCTGTGTCGCAGAGCGGACCTGCGCCCGCGGGCACGCTGTCGTCAACGCCGGTGATGTGCGCGGAGACCTCGTCGAAGCCGCACGGACGCGCGAAGAGGTATCCCTGCACCTCAGCGCAGCCCTCACTTTTCAGATAGTCAAGGTGGCACGCGCGCTCGACGCCTTCAGCCACGACCCGAAGCCCCAGCTTGCGGGCGAGGACGAGGATCGTGTCGATGATCGGGTGCCCGTCCGTCTCGGAACACAGATCCGATACGAACGAGCGATCGATCTTGAGCACGCTGATCGGAAGGCCCCCGAGTCGTTCCAACGATGAGTAGCCTGTCCCGAAGTCATCCAGAGCGAGGCTGAC
>DASSAH010000166.1:0-3107 GCA_035685585.1 Coriobacteriia bacterium | reverse complement strand
TGGGGGCCCTCGGCCTGTCAGGGCCTGGAGAAGTCCGGCTTTTCCGGCTTAAACTGGCGGCATAATCAAAGCGCGTTCAGGAAGGCCAGCAGCCGGTCGGGAGGCCGGTAGCGAAGGGAGGCCGCGAGGCTTGGAGCTGTTTTGGCCAGGGCACGTTCCTTCGCGGCGAGGTCGGCTGCAAGATAGACTTGGGTGGTTTCGATCGACTCGTGTCCGAGCCACAGCGCGATGGCCGCAGTGTCGATGCCAGCCTCGAGCATGCGAACCGCTGTGGTGTGGCGCAGGATGTGCGGCGAGACGCGCTTTTTGGCGAGGGAGGGACAGGAGCCTGCCGCGGCCTTGCTGCCATACTTGAGCAGTCGCTTTTCGACGGCGTCGCGGCTCATCGGACCGCCACGCTGGCTTGGGAAGAGAGGATCGGTGAGCTGACCGGGTTCTCTGAGCCAGGCGCGCAGGACCTCAACTGTCTCTTTCCGCAAGGGGGTTAGCCGCTCCTTGCGCCCCTTGCCCATGCAACGGACGCAAGCCCCTGGTCTTTCGAGATGGAGGTCGGCCCGTGTGAGCCCAATGATCTCGGAGACACGGAATCCGGTCTGCTCCGCGAGGACGAGCAGAGCGTGGTCGCGGCGACCGATCCAGCTCGAGGTGTCGGGCGCTGCGAGTAAAGACCCGAACTCTTCTTCGGTGAGAAATCCGACCGTCTTTCGGTCGAAGCGCTTCTGCGGAATCGCCAGCGCACGTTGGATCAATGCGCTGTGCTCGGGAACCTCGGTGGCCGCGTAGTGGAAGAAGGAGCGGATGACCGCTAGTCGGGCGTTGCGCGAGCGGGGGCAGTTCTTCCGCTCACTCTCCAGTGAGTCCAGAAAGGAGGAGAGTGTCGGGGCCCGGAGGTCGGCGAGGAGAAGGTCTGAGGGTTTTTTCCCAAGCTTATTCTCGATGAATCGCAGCAGGAGCCGGAAGGTGTCGCGGTAAGAGGCGATGGTGTTTGGGCTGGCTTGACGTTGCTGGCTCAGCCGCTGGAGGAAGAATGCCTCGATAAGGGGGGCGAGAGTGTTCATGTGTGTACCTCATGGCGGCGCTGGCAGCGCTCGTTAACCAAGGCGAGAAGCTCGGGGACCGCGGTGAGGTACCAGTAGGTCGTTGCCGGGTTGATGTGGCCCAGATAGGTCGAAAGGAGCGGCAGCCGAGATTCCACCTCGACACCAGAGCGATACCAGCCGATGAGCGTGCGCGCGACAAAGCTGTGACGCAGGTCGTGAATGCGCGGGCGGCGTGGGCTACGGTTGGCGAGCCCCGCCCGGTCAATCAAGCGCTGGAACCTCGATTGAACGCAGCGGTACAAGAGCGGCTTGCCAACTTGCGAGAGGAACAGCTGCGAGGAGTACTGCACGGGCAGGAGGCGGTCGCGGTTGCGGACATAGCGGCGGAGGGCCTCGACGGTCGATGGGTGAAGCGGTATCTCTCGGGACTTGCCGAACTTTGACTCTCGCACGACCAGCAGACCTCGGTCCTCGTCGAGATCACGACGGTCAAGCTTTATAGCCTCACCCACGCGTATGCCGGTGATGGCGAGCAGGGCGAGGAGGGCTGTGTCGGTGCACGCGCTGAGGTGGATGCGCTGTGAGCGCGCCGCCTCCAGCAGCCTGTCGATGTCCTCCTCGGAATAGATGTAGGGCGTAGGACGTCGGGACGGTTGCGGCAGAAGATGCGGAGGCGGAACCTCCGTGCGGGGGTCAAAGGACTGAGCGTAAAGTGCGAACTGGCGTACGATGCCCAAGCGCCTGGCCAACCACGCGGGAGCGGCCCCGACTGGTTTGGTAGTCCACTGGAGGGCGAGCTTCGTCGTGATGGAACTGCTGCCCGCAGCGAGCACTGAGTCGACGAACTCGTGCAAGCGCCTGTCGGCATGCTCGAGCTTGTGTCCCATGGCGTGGCGTGTGGCGATGTAGTCGTCAAGGATCTGGTAGAGGTCGCTCATATCGCACCTCCGGGCCACGGCTGCGCGAGCTCGCGCAACCGGCAGTGGTCCACCTTGGCGTAGATTGCCGTGGTCGCGTGGCAGCGGTGGCGCAGCGTTTGCGAGATCTCGTCCATGGTCGCTCCCCGGCGCAGCATGGTGGTGGCGGCGCTATGCCGCAACCGGTGAGCACCGACCGGGGGCACCTGAGCGCGGCTGCAAGCACGCCAGACGATACGGACAACAGTGTCGCTGCACAGTGGGGTATGGGGGGCGCGATGGCACAGGAACAAGGAGCGGCAGGTCGTCTTTCTGCGTCGCCTCAGATAGGAGGCGAGCGCGCTACCCACCTCGGCCATAAGGGGCATACGGTCCTCGCGTCCGCCTTTGCCACGGATGAGCAGGACGCCCTCCCGCCAGTACACGTCGTCCAGGCTCAACGCCGCAACCTCCTTGGCCCGCAGTCCCATGCGAGCCAGGAGTAGGAGAACGGCATAGTCGCGCCGGCCGACGGTCAAGCGCCTGTCGCAGCTATTGACGATGGCGTTGACCTGTTCGGCAGCGAGGTACTTGGGCAGCGAAGCCATGCGCCACCCGGCGATCTTCGGCACCGCGCCCCTGAGGTCGTTGGCGATGTCGCCCCGCAGGTGCAGAAAGCGCAGGAAAGAGCGGAGGCCTGAGAGAGTCTTGCGGGTCTGGTTGAGGCTCGATCCCCGCGAGCTCTTCAGGACGTAGTGCTTGACCGCTGCACCGTCCAGCGGGGACAAATCCAGAGTGCCAGACCGTGAGGTCTCCACGAGCAACTGCCGGGCTACGGCACGGTAGCCGCTGGCCACACCACAAGTGAGCCCGCGATCGTGGACCAACGAGCCCTCGTAGTCGGCCAGCAACTGCTCCAGCGGCGTCAAAGGTGGGGCCGGTGAGGACTCGGGCAGCAAGTGCGCCTCGGAAAAGAAGTGCAAGATCGGACGGAGACGCCGCCGGCTCAGCAACGGAGTGTAGCCGGTAGCTCGCCTCGCACAGAGGAACGAGTCGACCCGCTCATCCGACAGGTCGCACAGGCCCAAGCCCTGCTTCATCAGCCACCGGCTCAGGTGACTCGCAAACCAGAGCAGTTGCCTGCACGAGAGCCTTGTGTAGCCCCGTCGAA
>DASSAH010000165.1:0-4783 GCA_035685585.1 Coriobacteriia bacterium | reverse complement strand
GATACCCGGCGAGCCCCGCGGTTGACGCGTGCGCGCGGTGGGTAGTGCCGAACGCGTCGTTGACGTAGAGGTCGCCCAGCGCGGCGAGCTGTGCCGCGAACACCGGATCGTTCGCCGTCTCGCCCGGGTGATACCGAACGTTCTCGAGCATGAGAACCTCGCCGTCCACCATACGCTCGACAGCTGCACGCGCCTCGTCGCCGACGATGTCGTCCACGAACACGACGTTCCGCCCGAGCAGACGCTGGAGCACACCTCGTACCGGACGCAACGAGTAGCAAGGATCCGGCTCGCCCTTCGGCCTGCCGAGGTGGCTCATGCAAATCACGCGGGCGCCGTGGTCAACCAGGTAGCGCAGCGTCGGCAGGGCGGCACGCACGCGCGTGTCGTCGGTGATCGTGCCGTCACGGAGCGGGACGTTGAAATCGACCCGCACGAGGACTCTCTTGCCTCGCACATCGACATCTTTTACCGTCCGCTTCGCGAACACGCGTCCTCCCTGCGCAGGCCGTTCCGTCATCGCACCTGCCGCCGCCTTCTCGCACCTCACCCGCGGGCGACGAGTGGCACGAGGTCGGCGACCCGGTTGCTGTACCCCCACTCGTTGTCGTACCACGCGACGCACTTCACGAACGTGCCCGACCCGCCCATGACCATCGTCTGCAGCGAGTCGAAGACCGACGACGCCGGGTTCCCGACCACGTCCACCGAGACGATCGGGTCCGTGCAGTATTCGAGGACGCCGGCCATCGGTCCCTCGGACGCCGCCTTCATCGCCGCGTTGATCTCCTCGGCCGTCACCGCGCGGCCAAGTTCGGCCACGAGATCGACCACCGACCCGTCGGGCGTGGGCACGCGCATCGACATCCCGTCAAGCCTGCCCTTCATGTCCGGCATGACCAGGCCGATCGCTTTCGCCGCTCCCGTGCTCGTCGGTATGATCGATACCGCCGCCGCGCGTGCACGGCGCAGGTCCTTGTGGGGCGCGTCGAGAGTGACCTGGTCGTTCGTGTAGCTGTGGATGGTGTTCATGAAGCCGCGCACGATACCGAACTCGTCACGCAAGACCTTGGCGAAAGGCGCGAGGCAGTTCGTCGTGCACGACGCGTTACTCACGACGTGATGTTTCTCCGGGTCGTACTGGTCCTCATTGACCCCAATCACCACGGTGATGTCCTCATTGGTCGCGGGTGCGGAGATGATGACCTTGCGGGCGCCGGCGTCGAGGTGGGCCCGCGCCTTCACCGCGTCGGTGAACAGCCCGGTCGACTCGACCACGACCTCCACCCCCAGACGAGCCCACGGAAGGTTCGCCGGGTCGCGCTCGGAGAGCACGCTCACCGCGGCTCCGTCGACCAGGAAGCCGCCATCGTTCACGGTGACCTCGGACCGGAACCGCCCGTGCACCGAATCGTACTTCAGCAGGTGCGCGAGCGTCCTCGCGTCGGTGAGGTCGTTCACCGCCACGACCTCGATGTCCGGCCTGTCGGCGCATGCCCGCAGGACCAGACGGCCGATACGCCCGAACCCGTTGATGCCCACCTTCACTGCCACCCGTATCCCTCCTCCAACGAAGCGCGGGCACGAATACCCGCGCCGGATGCCCAGCCTGGGCCGCTTGGCGACCCGGGCGCGTTCCCTCTCCTCTCAGGCCCTGCGACGAACGTTCGCGGCCGCGGCAAGCTCTTCGAGGCGACGTATCCTATGGTATACCGCAGACTTCGAGAGCGGCGGGTCCGCGATTTCGCCGAGCTCGCGCAGGCTCATGTCCGGGTGTTCGAGCCTGAGCGCCGCGAGTTCGGCAAGCGCGGGCGACAGCGAGTCGAGTCCCCTGGTCGTCTCGATCACACGAATCGCTTCGATCTGCGTCAGCGCCGCCTGCGCGGACTTCTGAATGTTGGCGGTCTCCGCGTTGACGAGGCGGTTCACATCGTTTCGCATCGACTTGACGATACGCACGTCCTCGGTTCGCAGGAGCGCCCGGTGGGCGCCGACCAGGGCCAGATACGTCACGATCGGCTCGGCGCCTTTGAGGTAGACCGCGTACGTACCCCTGCGCTGCGTGATCCTCGCGTGGATGCCGAAGCGCGCCATCAGCTCCCGCAGGTCCTCGGCCATCGTGGCGCTCTCCGCGGTCAGCTCGAAGTGGAAGTCGCCTCGGGGGTCGGCGACGAAGCCCCCGCCGAGGAACGCGCCTCGCAAGCACGCGATCGCGCAGCAATCGCGGCGGACCAGCCGAGGGGCGATTCCGTATGTGAGGGAGAGCGTGTCGTCCAAGATGCCGAGTTCGTTGAGCGCTTGCGCCAGACTCGGCTGGCTCACCACGGTGATGAGGTAGTTGTTCGTCTTGTGCAGGACGCTTCTGCGTACCGTGAGCTCGGTCTTCAACCCATACAGAGCTCGCAGGAGCTTGATCGTCTTTCGCGCCACCGGCGCCGTCTCGGTCGCGATCTCCAGCCGGAACCGCTCGGCCCCGGTGACGTGCAGCGTGCCCTCGATTCGGACGAGCGCGGCGAGCTCGGCCTTCAGGCAGCACTGCCGCCTCGGCTCGATCCGCGAGAGCTCCTCTTTCACTTCAGCCGTGAACGACACCTAGGTGACCAGCCTCCCGAGCACCGCGTGGAGCCTGTCGAAGGAGTGGTGACGCATGTCCGATGGGTCGACAAGATCGGCGGCGACGACATCGGGGCCGAGCGCCTCGATCCGGGCAAACGCTTCGGGCCCGGCGATCACCGCCTCGGCCGTCGCGGACTCATCTTCGCATATCTCGGCACGGTCAACGCCACCCCCCGCACTGGCCGACTCATGGACGACGACCGCGTCGAGCGCGCCGTCCAGTCCGTGGGCGAGCAGCGCGCTCACGTGATCAGCGGCGTCCATCCCGCTCGTCTCGCCACGCTGATTGGCGACGTTGCAGATATAGACGCGCCGAGCCGCGCTTTCGCGAAGCGCTGAAGCGACACCCGGGACGAGCAGGTTCGGCACCAGGCTCGTGAACAGGCTCCCCGGTCCCAGCACAACCACGTCCGCCGAGCGGATCGCCCTCACCGCGGGCCCATAGGCCTCGGGGTCACTCGGCGACAGGCGCACGTGCGTGACCGGGCCAGCGCTCTCGGCGATGCGGGCCTGACCTGACACCGGCTGCCCGAGCGCGTCAGTGGCGTGGAGCGAGACGTCGGCGAGCGTTGAGGGGAACACGTGGCCGCGGACGCCCAGAAGGCGGCCCGCCTCCTCGATGGCCTCGGGAAACCCCCCCGCGATCTCGGCGAGCGCGGCGATGATGAGGTTGCCGAGCGCGTGGCCGGCAAGGCCCTGGCCGTGCGCGAACCGGTACTGGAACAGTCGGCCCATCACCCCGTCGGCGTCCCCGAGGGCGACGAGACAGTTGCGCACGTCGCCCGGAGGGAGCATCCCGAGCTCGCGACGGAGCAGACCCGACGAACCGCCGTCATCGGCCATGGTCACCACCGCCGAGGTCTCAAAGCCGAGCTCCACAAGGCATCGGAGCACGATGGGCAGGCCGGTGCCGCCTCCGATGGCGACCGCGCGGCGCCGTGTGGCGCTCACCTCGCCTGCCGGTCCCGTGCGATGTCCCGGTGGCTGACCGCGACGCGGAAACCCTGTGCCGCCAGGAAGCCCGCCGTCTCCTCGGCCAGCGCGACGCTGCGGTGCATGCCGCCGGTGCATCCCAATGCGATGACCAGGTGGGTCTTACCCTCGATCAGGTAGCCGGGGACGACCGTCTGCAGCAGGCCGTACCACTTCTCGATGAACTCGTGTGTCTCGGGGCGCTCGAGCACGAACCGTCGTACTGGCTCCTCGAGACCGGTGCGCTCCCGCAGAGCGGTGTTGTAGTAGGGATTCGGCAAGAACCGCACGTCCATCACGATGTCGGCGTCTGAAGGCACCCCGTACTTGAAGCCGAACGAGACGACGGTCACGCCGAGCGAGTCTGCGAGACTGCCCATGAGGAACCGCTCGCGGATGACGAGGCCGAGTTCTGCAGGCTTGAGCTCGCTCGTGTCGATGATGAAATCCGCACGCTCACGGATGTCGGCAAGGGCGTCTCGCTCGGCCGCGATGGCGTCGACGACCGAGTCGCCCTCGGCGCAGAGCGGGTGCAGTCGCCGCGTCTCCTTGAAGCGTCTGACGAGCACGTCTTCGTCCGCTTCGAGGAAGAGCAGGTGGAAGGGGACCCCCGCTTCCTCAAGGCGGCGCAGCTCGCCCTCAAGTTCCTCGAAGAACTCCTTGGCGCGGACGTCGCAGACGACCGCGATGCGCCGGATGCGGCTCCCGGGCAGTCGCGTGAGGTCGACGAGCTGGCGGATGAACGCAGGCGGCAGGTTGTCGATACAGAAGTAGCCGAGGTCCTCGAAGGTGTGTATCGCGCGACTGCGCCCCGCGCCTGACATCCCGGTGATGACCACCAGGTCCGTCTCGTCGGCAACCCCTTCGACCGGCGGCGCGACCGCTGGGCTGTCCTCGGGCTTCTCGTCGTCGGTCTCTCGCATCCGCGCTCCTCGGTCCGGGCGGATCAGTCTCTCTCAAGCGCCCTGGAGAAGAGCGCGGTCACAATCGAGATGATGAGTGCGGCCAAGACGGTCCTGAAGAACCCGACCGTCTCCACCCCGGGGACGACCCAGCTCACGATGTAGATCATCAAGGCATTCACAACCAGCGCGAACAGCCCGAGGGTGAGGACGGTGACCGGGAGGGCCAGCAGCGAGACCACTGGCCTGATGAACGCGTTCACAGCAGCCAGGACGAGCGCAGCCCAGACCGC
>DASSAH010000164.1:0-6216 GCA_035685585.1 Coriobacteriia bacterium | reverse complement strand
GTCGTACCGACGTATGCCGAGGACGGCACGGTGCGGTGCACCGCGTGCATGCTCTGCGTTCGGGAGTGCCCCGATCACATTCTCGACCTCGCGGTCGAGACGCGTGAGGACAAGAGCAAGCGGATCGTGCGCTACTCCTACGAGATCGGCGCGTGCATGATGTGCGGGTTGTGCGTGGAGGCGTGCCCGTTCGACGCCATCAGGATGGACCAGGACTACGAGCTCGCGCGCTTCTCGAAGGACGGACTCGTTGTTGACCTGCTGGCGGGTGTGGACGCGGCGTCTCCGAGGCGGACGTCGGCGGCACGAACCGAGGCAGCGCCGGAGGAGGCCAGATGAGTGAGACCGTCAACGGCGTCGCGTTCGCAATCCTCGCCTTCGCGTCCATCGGCGGGGCGGTCGGGATGCTGATCGCGCGCAACATCATCCACTCGGCGTTCTGGCTGCTCGAGGTGATGGTGGCTGTGGGAGGACTCTACCTGCTGCTTGCCGCCGAGTACCTTGCGGTCGTGCAGGTCCTCGTGTACGCGGGCGCCGTCTCGGTGCTGATGCTGTTCGTCATCATGCTCACGCTCCGCCGACGCGAGGACGCGGTCCGTCCAGCCGAGATGTCTATCGGAGGCGCGATTCTCGCCACCGTGTTCGGGGCCGTGATGTACATCGCGATCGCGCAGTACGGCGACCGCGTCGGTGAGATGCCGCCGGTGGCGCCCGACACGGCCGTGCTCGGCGAGCAGCTGTTCACGACGTGGGTGTTGCCGTTCGAGATCGCCTCGCTCGTTCTGCTGGTGGCGATCATCGGGGCCGTGTGGTGGACGAAGGAGGACCGGCGATGAACGATGTCGGACCGTCCGCGTTCCTCGCTCTGGCGGCGGTGCTCTTCTCGCTCGGCCTGTACGGCGCCGTGGCCCGGAAGAGTGCGGTGATGGTGCTGATGTCACTCGAGTTGATGGCGGTCTCGGTCGGCCTGAACATGGTGGCGCTTTCGCGGTTCGTCACACCGGCCGAGATGACCGGTCAGCTGTTCGCGATATTCACCATGGTCGTCTCCGCCGCTGAGATCGCGCTCGGGCTCGCACTCGTCCTCGCCATCTACCGGCAGACGCGTACGGTCGAGCTTTCGTCGATCGACACGCTGAAAGGGTGACCGTGGACTGGGTCGCGCTCATACCCGCTCTCCCGGCGATCGCCTTCGCGCTCCTGGCGCCGCTCCCTCGCGCGCTGAGAAACCGCCTGCGATGGCTCGGACTCGCGGCCGTGGGCGGCTCGTTCGTGCTGTCCGTGATGGCGTTCGCGGCAGTCTGGCCCGGGGGAGTGAAAGGCGCTGTCGCGCATGACGCGTCGTGGGCGATCGCGCTCGTAGGAGGGGTCGACCTGTCGCTCGGACTGCGGCTCGACGCCGTCGCGGCGGCGATGCTGCTCATGGTCACCATCGTCGGGGCGTGCGTGCAGGTCTACTCGCTTCACTACATGCGCGCCGAGGAGCGAGTCGGGTGGTATTTCGCGGTCCTCACGCTGTTCACCGCGGCGATGCTCGTGCTCGTGCTGGCTCGCGACTTCCTGACGCTCTACATGGCGTGGGAGGTCATGGGTCTCTGCTCCTACCTGCTCATCGGCTTCTGGCACGAGAAGGCGGGGCCGAGGAGGGCGTCGCAGAAGGCGTTCCTTACGACGCGCGTCGGCGACGTGGGCTTCGCGATAGCGCTGGCGATCATCTACGCGACCACGGGATCGTTCGAGTTCGACGTGGTCCTCGGCTCGGCCGCTGACTGGGCGCCCGGCGTGGCGACCGCGGTCGCGCTCCTTCTCCTGTTTGGCGCGATGGGCAAGTCAGCCCAGGTGCCGCTTCACGTCTGGCTTCCCGACGCTATGGCGGGTCCGACACCCGCGTCGGCCCTCATCCACGCGGCGACCATGGTCGCGGCCGGCGTCTACCTGGTGATTCGCGCGCTGCCGATCTTCGAGGCGAGCGGGGTGGCGTTGACGGTCACCATGCTCGTCGGCGCGCTGACGGCGCTGCTCGGCGGTCTGGTCGCGGCGGTGCAGCACGACCTCAAGAGGGTGCTCGCGTACTCGACCATCAGCCAGCTCGGCTTCATGTTCCTCGCCATAGGGGCGGGTGGCGCGGTCGCGGGGATGTTCCACCTCGTCACCCATGCGTTCTTCAAGTCGTTGCTGTTCCTCGGTGCCGGCGTGGTCATCCACGCGACGCATGCGCAGGACATGAGGGAGATGGGCGGCGTAGCCAAGAGCCTCCCGGCGACGTCTGTGCTCTTCGGCGTCGGAGCGCTCGCGCTTGCCGGGGTGTTTCCCTTCTCCGGCTTCTGGTCGAAGGATGAGATTCTCTACGCGACGTGGAAGCACGGCCATCACCTCGTCTTCTTCATCGCTCTGTTCGCCGCGCTCGTGACCGCGTTCTACGTCGCTCGGCTGTGGTGCCGCGTGTTTGCCGGGCCGGGCGGCTCGAAGCGCCTCGTCGAGGGGCACCCTGTGATGCTCGTGCCGATGGGCCTGCTCGCGGCGATCACCGCGGTCGTGGGCGTTGCCGCTCCGGCGTTCTCCGAGTTCCTCGGGTACACGGGTCACTGGCCCGATCCCGCGATCGCCCTCACCTCATCGTTCGTCGCCCTCGGGGGACTCGCGCTTGGCTGGTTGACCTACGGGAGGCGCGACCCGGTCTTGAACGTGCGTGCGCTCGTCACGCGGGCGCCTCGCCTGTACTCGATCGTTGAGCAGCGGTTCTACTTCGACGCGGTCTACGACCGCCTCCTGGTCAGGCCCTACATCCGGGCGACCGAAGAGCTCTCGCGCTTCGACCGGGTCTGGGTCGACGGCGCCGTGAACGGCGTCGCGGCACTCTGGAGAGCCGTCAGCGAGCGGGCGTGGGAGTTCGACGTGCGGGTGATCGACCGTCTCGTGAACGAGAGCGCTCGGGTCTCCCGGGCGTCCGGGAGCACGCTTCGCCGCCTCCAGACCGGTCGCGTGCAGACCTACCAGCGCTACGTGCTCGGGGCGCTCGTGGCGCTCATGGTGTGGATCATGGTGAAAGGGGCCTAGGGGATGCCGCCACTCCTGACGACCATCGTCTTTCTTCCGCTCGTAGGGGCCGTCGTCACGGCGCTGCTGCCGAGGCAGCACACCGCCTGGCCCCGCATGGCCGCGCTCGTGGTCTCGCTCGTCAACCTCGGGCTCGTCACATGGCTGGCCGTGCGGTTCGACGTGGACGGGGGGCTGCAGTTCGTGGAGCGGGCGCAGTGGATCCCTCAAGCCGACATCCAGTATCTCCTGGGTGTGGACGGGATCTCGCTGCCGTTGCTGTTCCTCTCGGCGCTCCTGCTTCCGATCTCCGTGCTCGCCTCGTGGAAGATATCGGACCGCCCGGGCTTTTACTTCACCATGCTCCTGCTTCTCGCGGTCGGGATGAACGGCGTGTTCGTGGCGCTCGACTTCGTGCTGTTCTACATCTTCTGGGAACTCGTGCTCGTCCCGATGTACTTCCTCATCGCCGTGTGGGGCGGGCCGAGGCGCGAATACGCCGCCATCAAGTTCTTCCTCTACACCCTGTTCGGGTCGGTCTTCATGCTGGTCGGAATAGTCGCGCTCTATCTGCATCCGGCCGGCGGGACGTTCGACATGACCGCGCTCGTGGGCGCCGGGTTCCCCGCGGGATTCCAATGGTGGGTGTTCGCCGCCTTCTTCCTCGGGTTCGCCGTGAAGGTCCCGGTCTTCCCCTTCCACACGTGGCTGCCTGACGCGCACGTCGAGGCGCCGACCGCCGGCTCGGTCCTGCTCGCGGGTATCCTGCTGAAGATGGGGACCTACGGCCTGGTGCGAGTGAGTCTGCCGATTCTCCCGGAGGCCTCGGTGGCCTGGGCATGGTTCGTGGCTCTGCTCGGCGTGGTCTCCATCATCTACGGGGCGGCGGTCGCGTTCGCTCAGCCCGATCTGAAGAAGCTCGTCGCGTACTCATCGGTGTCGCACATGGGGTTCGTGATGCTCGGCATCGCGTCGGGCACGCCCGAGGGACTCAACGGTGCGCTCGCGACCATGTTCGCGCACGGCGTGATCACCGGCATGCTGTTCTTGCTGGTCGGCATGGTGTACGAACGGACGCACACCCGCCTGGCCGATGAGATATCCGGCCTTTCGAAGCAGGCGCCGGTTGCGGCGGGGATGCTCGCGTTCGCCTCGTTCGCCTCGCTGGGGCTTCCCGGACTCGCGGGGTTCGTCGGCGAGTTCCTGAGTCTCGTGGGAGCATGGCGCTCGGAGCTCGTGCCGCCGGCCTTCGTGATCGTGGCGGCGGTCGGCGTGCTGCTCGCCGCCGTCTACATGCTGTGGATGGTGCAGCGCACCGTGCTCGGAACCCCGAGCCCGGCCGTGAGCGGCATCAGTGACCTCAATCGGCTCGAGACAGCCATCCTCGTGCCGCTCGTGGTGATCACCGTGGTGATGGGCGTGTACTGGTCGAGCATCCTGCGCTACGTCGACCCCGCGGTCACCGCGCTTCTCGCGGCGACGGGGGGGATGTAGGTGCTCGCCGGCTACTGGCACCTTCTCCCGGAGGCGCTTGTCGTGCTCGGAGCGTTCCTCGCGCTGTTCGGCGAGTTCCTGCCGGGGCGCGACAAGGGCGCCGCATACGTCGCGGCCGCACTTGCGGGTGTCGCGGCGTTGCTGGTCGCGTTCGGGGGGCTGGGTGAGCCGCTCTTCCTCGGCCAGATCGATCCCGACGGAATCGCCCGGTTCGCGCGTACCGCGATCGCCGGGCTTGCCGCGGTGTGGGCGCTGTGGATCGCCGGACGGGGCATGCCCGGCGAGCGGAGGCGAGATGCGGTCGCGCTCGCGATGTTCGCGTCCGCGGGCGGCATGGTCCTCAGCATGGCCGAGGACCTCATCGTCATGTACATCGCCCTTGAGCTCTCGACGATCCCCGCGTACGTGCTCATGGCCTACCGGCGCCGCGACGTGTCGGGTCTTGAAGGCGCGCTGAAGTATTTCCTGCTCTCGATGCTCACCAGCATCGTCATGGTCTACGGGCTGTCGTTCCTCTACGGCATCTCGGGCTCGACCGCGTTCGACGAGATCTCGCTGCAGGGAGCCGGCACGCTCGGTCTGGTCGCCGTCGTGCTCACCCTCGTCGGTTTACTCGCGAAGATGTCCGCCGCGCCGTTCCACTTCTGGGCGCCCGACGCGTACGCGGGCGCCCCGTCGGCGTCGGTGGCGTTCGTGTCCACGGTACCCAAGATCGCCGGCATCGCGGTCATGACTCGTCTGATCTCGGAGATCGCGCCCGAGATGCCCGAGCTGGTGACGGTCTTCGCTCTCTCCGCCGCCGCTTCCATGGTGCTCGGCAATCTGGCGGCGCTCCCGCAGGAAGACGTGCGCAGGCTCATGGCGTATTCCGGAGTCGCCCACACGGGCTATCTGCTCATGGCGTTCGCGCCGGGCTCGGAGCTCGGGTACGAGGCCGCGGTCTTCTACGCGGTGGCTTACGCGGTGCCGTCGATGGCCGTCATGCTGCTCGCGGCCGAGGAAGGGACGGCGGTCACGGACCTGGGCGGGCTCGCGACGAGGCGCCCGTGGCTTGCGTGGTCGGCGGTCGTCTGGCTCGTGTCGCTCATCGGCATCCCCCCGCTGGCGGGGTTCTTCGGCAAGCTCTACCTGTTCGGCGCGGCCGCCGCGGATGCGCTGTGGCTGCTTGTCGTGCTCGCCGTCATCACCAGCGTGGTTTCGGCGGGCTACTACTTCCGCATCGTCCGCGAGATGTTCTTCGGGCAAGACCGGTCTGTTGAGGCGGTGCCCGGGCGGGGCGCCGAGGTCGTTGCCGAGCCCCGGGCGTCGGTGGCCGCTCTCGCGCTTCTCGCGTTCGCGACGGTCGCCATCGGCGTGGGCGCTTCGCCGCTCCTCGGGAGTCTTGGCGCGATCCTGCGGTAGCGGGGGCGTCGTGCTGCGGGCGATGGTGTGCCCTCGGTGGAGAAGCATGCGCGCTGGGCCGGCGGGAAGACGCAGGGGGGTATACTCTCGCAGAGCCGAGTGCTCAACCGAGTGAGGTACGAGATGGAATCTGAACGTCAGTCGTCTTCCGCGCCTCGTCCGGTGGTCGAGGGCCCCCTGCCCATCTGCGACTACACCGGAGAGCAGGGCGAAGAGCCGTGCGAGGAGCCCGCGCTCGTCAGGCGGTGGTCGAGCATGGCGGTCGTGATGGCGGCAACCGCGGGT
>DASSAH010000163.1:0-3668 GCA_035685585.1 Coriobacteriia bacterium | reverse complement strand
AGGGCGCGAAGCCCACGGGCTGATCCACGCCGGACTGTGACGCCACATGATGGGAGAAAGCGATGCCTCAGGAGTTGTTCGCTATCGGGTTCGGCCTCGTTCTTGTTCTTGTCCTCTTCGTCTACGCCCTGTCCGCCATCCGCATCGTCCGCCCCTATGAAAAAGGCGTGATCGAGCGGCTTGGCAAGTACCAGCGCACCTTCGAGTCGGGCCTGCATTTCATCATTCCGTTCGTCGACCGTATGACGAAGATCGACATGCGCGAGAACGTCGTTGACGTCCCGCCGCAGGAGGTCATCACCAAGGACAACGTTGTGGTCACGGTCGACGCCGTTGTCTACTACGAGGCCACCGACCCGGTGAAGCTGATGTACAACGTGGCCAACTTCTACATGGCGGCCACCAAGCTCGCACAGACCAACCTGCGTAACGTCATCGGCGAGATGCAGCTCGACGAGTCGCTCACGAGCCGCGAGAAGATCAACGCGGCGCTCCGGCAGATTCTCGACGACGCCACCGACAAGTGGGGCGTGCGCGTCGTGCGGGTCGAGCTGCAGCGCATCGAGCCGCCGGTCGATGTCACCGAGGCGATGCACCGCCAGATGAAGGCCGAGCGCACGCGTCGTGCGTTGATCCTCGAGGCTGACGGCGACAAGCAGGCCGCGATCACCCGCGCCGAGGGCTTCAAGCAGGCCGCGATCCTCGAGGCCGAGGGCAAGGCGCAGGCGATCCGCGAGGTCGCCGACGCGCAGAAGTTCGAGAAGATCGCCCTTGCCGAGGGCGAAGCGGTAGCCATCGAGAACGTCTTCGGGGCCATCCACCGGGGCGACCCGACGAACGACCTCATCGCCATCCGCTACCTTGAGGCGCTGCAGGCGATCGCGAACGGCGCGGCGAACAAGGTCTTCCTGCCGATGGAGGTCAGCGGGATCATGGGGTCGATCGGCGGCATCGCCGAGCTCTTCAAGGGGAGCGGCGCCCCGTCCGCACCGCCGGCCGAGTAGACCCGGCAGGGCAGGGTCCCACGCTTCAGACAGCTTCGTCCCGAACGGAGAGGGCCGCCCGGAATGGGCGGCCCTCTCCGTTCACTGCAGAACTCGCGCTCGGCCCTGCCCTGCCGGGTCCGAGTCGGTCACACCGTCACGAAGACGTACCCGTCACGAACGCTGGTGGGGTACGTTGCCACGTCGGCGCCAGGATGGTCGGTGGTCCCGTCCCGGACGTCGAACCGCCAGCCATGCCACGGACAGATGGCGTGGTAGCCGTCGAGAAACCCCTGGCCGAGCGGTCCGAACGCGTGCCGGCACACGTTGCCGAGCGCGAAGAACTCGTCCCCGACGCGCGCGAGCGCGATCTCGCGCTTCCCGACCCTCACCGTCCGAAGGGTGCCCGGCGAAAAGTCCGCCACCCGGTCGACAACCACGTCCGCGGGTCCCTCAGGAACGTCGATGACTCCGTGCAGCTCGGCCCCGTGCGCGACGTCGGTGCGCACGAACAGCCCGCACCAGCACTTCCTGAGCTTGGCGAACTCGACGGCGAAGAACGGGATGCACGGACAGACGATCCGGACGTCTTCCTTGGGGTCTCCCGTGCGCACCCGGCACGGACAGTAGACATCGCCGGTCTCGTCCAGGATCTCGATCTCGCTCGCGAGCACCTCGGCGACGAACTCCTCGTCGTCGTTGAAGCGGTACCCGAGCCGAGCGACGAACGGCTCCATGTACGCACGCAGGTCGGCCGCGGTCGTCCCCTCGGCAAACCGTCTGCGCACCGCCTTCTCGCTCACAGGCCGAGCAACTCCTTGATCCGAACCTTGTTGAATCCGACGATCACCTCGTCGCCGATGACGATGACCGGGAACGACGCCCCGCCCGATAGGCGCCTGACCTCGGCCACGACCGCCTCCTTCGCCGCGCCTTCCAGCTTGTCCACCTCGACGAGCTCGTACGTGACCGCCCCATCATCGAGGAAGCGCTTGACCATGCGGCAGTACGGGCATGTCGTCAGGGCGTACAGCGTGACGGACATCGGTTCCTCCTCGATCGGGCCGTTTGTCTCACGGTGCGGCAACTCCTCACGGCTCACTATTCCACAACCGGCGACGTGCGGAACGGATACGGGCGAGGTAGGTCCCGCGCGAAGCGCGTTGCTGTCGGACGAGTGCGATAGACTGCGGTCATGGCGGAGCGCGAAGACACCCGGAGCCCTCAGAGAATGCTGCGTGCAACCGTGCTCGGCTCCGGATCGGGAGGCAACGCGCTCGCCGTCTGCTGTGGGGCCGACACGCTCCTGCTCGACTGCGGCTTCTCGGCTCGCGAGGCCGAGCGTCGGCTGCGGACCGCCGGAATCGACCCCGCGTCCGTGCGAGCGGTCCTTCTGAGCCACGAGCACTCGGACCACCTGCGGGGCGTGCGGGTCTTCGCCACCCGCTGGCGCGTGCCGGTCTACGCGTCCCGCGGCACTACGGCGGCGAGCGGGCTTGACGCTCAGGTGCCCGACGCGCGGACGGTGGAGCCGGGCGGGCGTCTTGCCTTCGGGACGCTCGCGGTCACGGCGTTTCGCACGTCCCACGACGCTGTCGAGCCGCTCGGATTCAGATTCGACGCCTGCTGCGGGTCCTCGCTGGGAGTGCTCACGGACTCGGGACGCGTCACCGGCGACGCCCGCGAGACCCTCCACGGGTGCACCGTACTCGCGATAGAGACCAATCACGACGAAGAGATGCTTGAACGCGGCCCGTACCCATGGTTTCTCAAGCGGCGTATCCGCTCGGCCGAGGGCCACCTCTCCAACGCCGAGGCCGCCCGGCTCGTCGCCGAAGTCGCGTCCGACAGACTCGAACGCGTGGTCGGCCTGCACCTCTCGGCCACGAACAACGCCGCCCCGCTCGCGGCCGCCTCACTTGCCGAGGCGTTGCGCCGCCTGTGCCACCACGCCTCGGTCGGGACCGCCACCCAGGAGTCGCCGTGCCTGCTCATGGCCTGAGCACCCGGGAAGGACGAGCCGGCCGAGCCCCGGGAACCACGTCGTGCCCGAGCAACGGCGGCACGCCCCCATGACCGCGCCCGGGCCGCGCATACGAGGCCATCACCTCATCTGCCTGCAGTTCTTCCACTCCCGTGAGTTCTCGGCCGACTTCGGGCGCCATCTGCTCCACCTCATCGAACGCATGACCGCCGGCGAGCGGGGCGTCCTCGTCATCGAACACGATGACGTGTGTTCGGCGTGCCCCGCGCGTGCGGGCGGGCGATGCGCCCAGGAGCCCGACGACGAACACGCGATCAGCGTCCTCGATACCCTCGCGTGCGAGATGCTCGAACTCACCCCCGGCGAGGAGTTCGAGTGGGGCGTGGCCACCCTCTCGGTACACCGGGTCATCGAGCGCTGGCGCGCGCTCGCGTGCGACGGGTGCGAGTGGGAGGAGGCGTGCCGTCCGCTCATCGAGCAGGTGGTCGGCCAGCCGCCTTCACCGTGAGCCGCTCCACTTCGAGGATCGCGCCGTCCGCATCGTCGACGACCACAGCCCCTCGCTCTGAAAGCGCTGCGACGATCGCGGTCGCGGCCCCTCGCGAGAACTCACGTTCGGGCCCGAACGCGCCGATCAGGATCGTCCGTGCGGCCGCCCCGGTCACGGCTCTCAAGTTGCCGAGATTCGCCGCGCCGAACGG
>DASSAH010000162.1:0-1766 GCA_035685585.1 Coriobacteriia bacterium | reverse complement strand
AACGCCGTCCGGCGCGTGTTGACCCTGCGCGACGACAAGGGCGAGAAGCTCTGGACGATCTACAAGGAGCGGCCCGACTCGCCGATGAAAATCGACGCGGCGATGGCCGGGGCGCTCTCGTGGGAAGCGCGGCGGGATGCGATTGCGGCGGGGGCGACTGGTAGCCGGTCAGTCTACGAAGAGCGAGGTATTGCCGTATGGTAGCTCGCCCTGACGCCCGCGACCTGCTCGCGCTCATTGGCTGGCTGCTGATGGTGGTCGGCCTCTCGCTCGTCGCCGTCTGGTTGGGCCTCGCGGTGGGCGGCGCGGTGCTGTTCTGGCTGGGAGTGACCGCCGCGCGTGCGGCAGCGCGGGAGGTGACGAGTGAGCATTCTGGCTAGCCTGTTCGCGCCGCCGGTGAAGGCGTCCGCGCCGCGCCCGGACGATGCGTTCTGGTATCGCGCGGCTGGCCCGGAGTCGGCGACCGGCGTCCGCGTGTCGGCGGATACCGCGATGCGCGCCTCGGCGGTCTGGGGCTGCGTGCGACTCATCTCCGAGACCGTCGCCTCGTTGCCGCTGTCGATCTACTCGCGGACCGAGGACGGCGGGCGTAAGGAGGCGACCCAGCATCCGATCTACACGCTCCTTCACTACCGCCCGAATCGGCTCCAGACGTCGACCGAGTTCGTCCAGATGCTCACGGCGTCGGCGCTCTTGCGTGGCAACGGCTACGCCGAGATCGTGCCCGGCCCGCGCGGGCCAGTCGATCAGCTCTTGCCGCTGCATCCCGATCGAGTGACGCCCGAGGAGACGACGTCCGGCATCCGCTACCGCGTGATGCGCAAGAACGGCCAGACCGACTATCTGCTCGACGAGGACTTGCTGCACCTCCGCGGGATCACGTCGGATGGGCTGCTCGGTCTGTCGATCATCGAGTACGCCCGCGAGACGGTGGGTCTCGCACTCGCGACCGAGAGCTACGGCGCTCGGCTGTTCTCGCAGAACGCCCGTCCCGGCGGCGTTCTGACGCATCCGTCGAAGCTCAACCAGGAGACCGCCGACCGCATCCGCGCGTCGTGGCAGCAGGCGCACGCCGGTCTCGGCAACGCGCACGCGGTCGCGGTGCTCGAAGAGGGGATGAAGTTCGAGCCGGTCGGGATGACGAACGAGGACGCGCAGTTCCTCGCGACGCGCGAGTTCCAGGCCGAGGAAATCGCGCGCTGGTTCGGCGTCCCGCCGCACATGATCGGGCTGACGTCAAAAAGCACTTCCTGGGGCAGCGGCATCGAGGCACAGTCGATCAACTTCTTGACCTACACGCTGCTCCCCTGGCTGCGTCGCTGGGAGCAGACGATCGCGCGCGACCTGATCGTGGCGGACGGCTACTACTTCGCGAAGTTCAACGTCAACGGGCTGCTCAGGGGCGACTCGGCGGCGCGGTCGTCGTTCTACAGCCTAGGTCGGCAGTGGGGCTATCTGAGCGTCAACGACATACGCGGGCTGGAGGACCTCAACCCGGTCGAGAATGGGGACATCTACCTGCAACCGCTGAACATGGTCGAGGCGGGAACGCCACCGGCGCCACCGTCGCCCGCTCCGGCCCCGCCTGCAACCGGCGGCGCCCGCGCCCACCACGCCCTTCTCGTGCAGGACGCCGCTGCGCGGATCATCCGCCGCGAGGTCGCCGCGCTGACGAAGGCCGCGCAGCGCACGGCTGCCGACGCGAGCGCGTGGAGCGCCGCGGTCGCCGAGTTCTACACCGACCACGCGCAGTATGTGTCGGCGAG
>DASSAH010000161.1:0-7189 GCA_035685585.1 Coriobacteriia bacterium | reverse complement strand
CGCGGTGAGGTGAAGCCGCCGACCACGAACTCCTGCCGCTGGCGGCATTTCGTCTTGCGCCACTCGCCAGTGCGTCCGGGGCGATAGGGAGCGCGGGCGCGCTTGGAGACAGCGCCCTCGAGCGAGAGCGAGCACGACGCCGCGAGGAAGGCCGCGCCGTCGCCCGCGCGGTGTTCGGCGTAGCGGACGGGACCGGCACCGGCTCGCTCCAGAAGGTCTCGCAGCGCCTCCTTGCGGGCCACCAGAGGCTCGGGGCGCAGGTCGCGGCCGTCAAGGTGGAGCAGGTCGAACGCGAGGAAGACGATGCGCTCGTCGCGGCCTTCCGAGAGCGCGGTCTGCAGCGCGCCGAAGTCCGGCAGACCGCTCTCGCCGAAGACGACCGCCTCGCCGTCGATGAGCGCCGAGGTGGCGGGGAGCGCGGCCGCCGCGCGCGCGAGCGCGCCCATGCGGTCGCTCCAGTCCTCCCCGCCGCGCGTGAGCACGCGGGCGGCGCCGCCTTCGACGGCCAGCCGCACACGGTATCCGTCGTACTTGATCTCGTGCAGCCACTCCTCGCCCGAAGGCGGCGCCGCCGAGAGCGTGGCGAGCTGGAACGGCGTCTCGGCGGGGACGGGCGCGGGTGGGGCGCAGGCGACGGGTGGGGCTTCGAGCTGGTGGCCGGCCGCCGGTTGTGCGCCGCCCGTCCCCGCCGAGGCCACCTCCTCGACGGTGCGGCCGCTCGCCACGCTCTCGGGCCGCGCGGCGAGCACGTCGTACTCGCCGCGCGGCAGCGCGTGCTCATCGCGCTCCTTGATGAGCAGCCAGTTCTCGCCGCGCTCGCCCGGTCTGGGCTTCATGCGCACGAGCGCGAACGTGCCGCGCAGCTTCTCGCCAACGAGCGCGAACTTCAGGTTGCCGCGGGAGACTCCTTCGTGCGGGTCGACGAGCGGGCGCCACGTGCCGCGGTCCCAGACGATCACCGAGCCCGCGCCGTACTCTCCGGGCGGTATGACCCCCTCGAACGTCCCGTACTCGAAGGGATGGTCCTCGACGTGCATGGCCAGCCGCTTGTCGGCCGGGTCGAGGCTCGGCCCTTTGGGGACCGCCCACGACATGAGCACGCCATCGAGTTCGAGGCGCACGTCGTAGTGGAGCCGCCGCGCCGCGTGCTTGTGGATGACGAACGTGAGCGGAACGTCGGCCTGCGCGCTGTCGGCCGGACGCGCCCCCGCCGGCTCGGGTGTCGCGGCGAAGTCGCGCTTGCGCTGGTACTCGTCGAGAGGGGCCACGCGGTTCACGCCCCCCGGGCGCGAGCCGCCTCGAGGCTTGCACGCAGGAGCGAAGCGATGTCGACCACCTCGGCGCCGGCGTACGCGTCCGTCTCGCGAGCCGGCGCGGGCGTTGCCACCTCGCCCCCGGCGGCCTTGCGGTCGATCAGGGCGAGCAGCGCGTCACGGTAGGTGTCGCGGTACTCCTCGGCGGCGGGGTCGAACGGTCGTGAGATCGTCTCGACGAGCTGGGCCGCGATCGCGAGCTCGTCGTGCGAGAGGCCGGCGTCGGCCACTCCCTCGGCGGGGAGGTCGAGAGCGTCGGCTGCGTGCAGCTCGTGCGGGTAGCGCATGAGCTCAAGCATGAGGAGCGGTCCACGCGGGACGAGCGCTGCGAGGTGCTGACGGGTTCGGATGACGATCTTGGCGAGCGCGACTCGATCGGTCTGGCGGAGCGTTTCGCGCAGGAGCGCGTAGGCCTTGCGCCCCGGGCGCGCCGGTTCCAGATGGTAGGGCTTGTCGAAGTAGGCGGGATCGATCTCATCCGCGCAGACCGCCGAGATGACGTCGATCGTCTGCGTGGCCTTGACGTCGGCCGCGCGGAAGTCTTCGTCGGTGACGACGACGAACCGCCCCTCTTCGAGCTCGTACCCTTTGACGACGTCTTCCCAGAGCACCTCGGCGCCGGTGCGCTCGTTGACGCGCTTCTGCTTGACCGGGCTCAGGTCGCGCCTGTCGAGCAAGCGGAACGTGAGGTCGCGACGGGCCTCGGCGGGATAGAGCGTCACGGGAATCGTGACGAGGCCAAACGAGATGGCGCCCTTCCAGACGGCATGCGGCATGCGGACTCCTCAACTGTCGGTGCGGCGGATCTCCACCGTGCGGGCCGAGCGCTCCGGCTCGTCGGGAGCGAGCATCGAGAGGACGAACGAGACGACGCTCACGACCAGCGCGCCCCAGAACGCCGGCCAGAAACCGTCGACGACGAATCCCACGCCGAGCCACTCGCTCGCGATGTAGGAGGCCAGCCAGAGCGTGACGCCGTTGATGAACGGCAGTATGAGGCCGAGGGTGAGCGCGATCAGTCCGCACGCCGCGATCTGCAGGAGCGGGCGCAGAAACGCGTTGACCACGCCGAGCACGATGGCGGTCACGCCGATGGCGACGTAGGCGTTGCCTTCCACCGTGATTCCCGGGACGATGAAGACAGCCGCCACCAGGGCGATCGCTGTGATGATGAGCCGCAACAGGAGTCTCATAGGTGGGTGTATTCCCGTTGCGTTGCCGCCCCCACTCGTCGCCGGTATACTCGCGAATGCCGCTCCTCGCGCCGCCCACGCCGCATGTCGGCGCGCATACGGAGAGCTGGCCGAGCGGCTGAAGGCGCACGACTGGAAATCGTGTATACGAGCTTGAACTCGTATCGAGGGTTCGAATCCCTCGCTCTCCGCCACAGGAACACGCACGACGGCCCCGGCAGCATCCGCCGCTGGGGCCGTCGTGCTTCGTGCTCGTGTCCGTCCGGGCTGGCCCCGGCGCGGGCGGCGCCTGGGCCGCACGCTTGCGTGGCGCGAATCATTCTTGTATAAGAATCGTACCGCAACAAGGAGGCCACATGCCGGTCGCACCAGATGAGGTCGAGCATCGGGTGGAGCTGATGAAGGACGCGCTCCGCCGTCGGGGGATGAGGCTCACGCATCAGCGGCTCGAGGTCGTGCGCGAGATCGCCGGCGCCGACGAGCATCCCGATGTCGAGCTCCTGTTCCGGAACGTGCGCGCCCGGGTCCCCACGATCTCGCTCGACACCGTGTACCGCACGATGGCGACGCTCGTCGATGTCGGCTGCGTGACGCGGACCACGCTCACGCCGGGGCCGGCAAGGTACGACGCCAACGTCGCCCACCACCATCACTTCGTGTGCACGCGATGCGGCATGGCTCGTGACATCGTCGATCCCGCTCTCGACGCGTTCCAGGTGTCCGCGAAGTCGGTGGGGCTCGGCACGGTCGAGACGATCGAGGTTCGGTTGCGGGGGCTCTGCGCGAACTGCGAGAGCCGAGAAGACGCCGAGCGCGGCGTCGAACGCGCGTGATGGCGATTACGCGTGGATGAGCGGGGATACACCATGTAGCCCGACGCGATCGGGCGGTGTTCGCCAACGGCAACGACCGGGCGTGGCAGAAGAGCGAGGAGAGGGGCAGGAACTATGAGCGATGAGAGCAAGTGCCCGGTGACGGGCAGGACGAGCAGGCAGGTGGCAGGCGGCGGGACGTCGAACCGGGACTGGTGGCCGAACCAGCTGAACCTGCGCATCCTCCACCAGCATTCCGATCTGAGCGATCCGATGGGCGAGGACTTCAACTACGCCGAGGCGTTCAAGAAGCTCGACCTCGCCGCGGTGAAGGAAGACCTCCGTGCGCTGATGACCGACTCGCAGGAGTGGTGGCCGGCCGATTACGGGCACTACGGCGGGCTGATGATCCGGATGGCGTGGCACAGTGCGGGCACCTACCGCATGGGCGACGGCCGCGGGGGCGCGGGCTCTGGCTCCCATCGTCTCGCGCCGCTCAACAGCTGGCCGGACAACGCGAACCTCGACAAGGCGCGTCGCCTGCTCTGGCCGGTCAAGCAGAAGTACGGCCGCAGTATCTCCTGGGCCGACCTCATGGTGTTGGCGGGCAACTGCGCGCTGGAATCGATGGGCTTCAAGACGTTCGGTTTCGCCGGTGGACGTGAGGATGTCTGGGAGCCCGAGGAGGACGTCTACTGGGGTTCCGAGGACGAGTGGCTGGGCGACAAGCGCTACTCCGGTGACCGGGAGCTCGAAAACCCGCTCGCCGCCGTGCAGATGGGCCTCATCTATGTGAATCCGGAAGGACCCAACGGCAACCCGGACCCTGTCGCTTCCGGCCGCGACGTCCGGCAGACCTTCGCCCGGATGGCGATGAACGACGAGGAGACCGTGGCGCTCATCGCTGGCGGCCACACCTTCGGCAAGGCCCATGGCGCCGCCCCGGATTCTCACGTGGGGCCCGAGCCGGAAGGCGCTCCTATCGAGCAGCAGGGACTCGGCTGGAAGAGCAGCTTCGGCAGCGGTATGGCCGGCGACACGATCACCAGCGGCATCGAGGGCGCCTGGAAGCCCGAGCCCACGAAGTGGGACATGGGCTACCTGAAGGTCCTCTTCAAGCACGAGTGGGCGTTGGTGAAGAGCCCGGCCGGCGCGTACCAGTGGGTCGCCACGGACGTCGACGAGGAGGACATGGTCGTTGATGCGTTCGACCCGTCGAAGAAGGTCCGGCCGATGATGACGACGGCCGACCTGTCGCTGCGTTTCGACCCGGTCTACGAGCGGATCGCGCGGCGCTACCTGGAGAACCCGGAGGAGTTCGCCGATGCGTTCGCCCGCGCGTGGTTCAAGCTCACCCACCGCGACATGGGCCCCCGCTCGCGCTACCTCGGCCCTGAGGTGCCTGCGGAGGAGCTGATCTGGCAAGACCCGGTGCCGACGGTCGACCACGAGCTGCTCGACGAGCGGGACGTCGCCAGCCTCAAGGAGCGGATCCTGGCCTCCGGGCTCTCCGTCTCGCAGCTGGTCTCGACGGCATGGGCCTCGGCGTCCACGTTCCGCGGCTCGGACAAGCGCGGCGGGGCGAACGGGGCGCGTATCCGTCTGGCACCTCAGAAGGACTGGCGGGTGAACGAGCCCGCGCGGCTGAAGCAGGTGCTCGACACGCTCGAGGGGATCCAGAACGAGTTTAACAGCGCGCATGCCAACGGCAAGCGCGTCTCGCTCGCCGACTTGATCGTGCTCGGCGGATGCGCGGGAGTCGAGCAGGCGGCGAAGAACGCCGGTCACGACGTCACCGTTCCCTTCACACCGGGGCGCACCGACGCGTCGCCGGAGCAGACCGACGCGGCGTCGTTCGCGGTGCTCGAGCCGGCCGCGGACGGGTTCCGCAACTACCAGAAGGCCAAGTACGCCGTGACGGCGGAAGAACTGCTCGTGGACCGCGCGCAGCTCTTAACGCTCACGGCTCCCGAGATGACCGTACTGATCGGCGGCATGCGCGCCTTGAACGCGAACTTCGAACAGTCCCAGCACGGCGTGTTCACCGACCGGCCGCAGACGCTCACCAACGACTTCTTCGTGAACCTGCTTGATATGGGCACGGTGTGGGAGAAGAGCCCCGAGGACGACGAGGTGTTCGTGGGCCGCGACCGCGCGACCGGCGAGCCCAGGTGGACGGGGACACGCGCCGACCTGATCTTCGGCGCGAACTCGCAGCTGCGGGCGATCGCCGAGGTCTACGGATGCGAGGACGCAGGGGAGAAGTTCGTGAGCGACTTCGTGGCGGCCTGGGACAAGGTGATGAACCTCGACCGCTTCGACGTCGTCTGATCGCGGCGTGTCCCCACGCACACGGCCCCGGTCGCGAACGCGGCTGGGGCCGTGTGTGCGACCGGGGTCGCTCGGATCCCGCTAACACTCCTCGTCGGGGCGTTCGCAGAGCAGTCTTGGATTCGCGACGAGTGTCAGTCCAAGGCCCAACAGCGCCAGCCCGCCGATGAGCACGGCAGTGGTGACGCCGATCACCTCGCCGAGCGCGCCGAACGCGAGCGAACCGATCGGCAGCATGCCCATGAACGCCAGGATGAACAGCGACATGATTCGGCCACGGATCCTGGGCGGAGCTGCGACCTGCAGGTTCGTGTTGATGCTCGAGACCGACGCCAGGAACGCGGCGCCCATGCCGACCATGATGACGCCGGCGATCCAGTCCGTGCGTACCAGCGAGAGCGCGATCACGCCCGCGGCCATACCGGTGACTCCCCAGCGCACGATCGTGTCGCGCCGGACGCGGTCAGGCAGGGACGCGACCGCAAGCGCTCCGATGAGAGCGCCAGCGCCGTTCAAACCCATCAGCGTGGAGTAACCGGCGCTCCCCATCCCGAACGTCTCGGCCGCGATGATGGGGAGCAGTGCGAGGAACGGCATGCCGAAGACGGTGATCGCCGCCGCTGTCAGCAGGTTCATGTAGATGCGCCGGTGCTGTCGCGCGTATCGCAGCCCCGCGACGAGCATGGTGCGGGCTGACTCGCCGTCACGGGGGTGGCGCTCCTGCTGTGGCCGTATGACCACAAGCGCCCAGATGACGAAGAGGAAGCTCGCGGCGTTCGCGTAGAAGACCTCCGCCACGCCGAACGCGGCGAAGACCGCAGCGCCCAGCATCGGCCCCGCCAGCCGGGCGGCGTTGAACTGCGCCGAGGAGAGGGCGATGGCGTTGAGGAGGGACGTCCGGGGCACGAGGTCCGGGACCATCGCCTGCCAGGCCGGGAACATGAACGCCGACACGACGCCGGCAAGAAGCGTCAAGCTGTAGATCCAGGCGAGGTCGATCGCGCCTGTCTGTGTCAGCACGCCGAGGGCGGCCGCCTGCGCCATCAAGATGACCTGGGACCAGATGAGCAGCGTGCGCCGGTCGAACCGGTCCGCGAGCGTCCCGGTCAGCACGATCAGCACGGTGATCGGAATCCCGCTCAGGAAGTTCATCACGCCGAGGGCGGCGGATGACCGTGTGAGTTCGTAGACCAGCCAGCCGAGTGCGACCTGCTGCATCCAGGTGCCGGTGTTGGAGAGCGCCGCTCCGGCGAAGAAGTAGCCGAAATCCCGGTAGCGAAACGATTCGAACGTCGTGACGGTGCGCAGCAAGCGCCGCGGAGGCCCTTGGACGTCGGCCTCGGCGGTCGCTGTGTCACGCGGCATCGGTGTCGGGCGGCCGATGTGGTCGTCCGGCGCGGGTCGCTGGTCCATCGGCTCCTCTCGGCGGAATCGAACCGGGCGGTGCGGCAAGCGGAATCGAGTCTACTCCTCGCGAGCGGCTCTGCCGAGGTTTCGGGCGCGCGGAACGGCCCCGGCCTCGCTCGCGAGCCGGGTGCCC
>DASSAH010000160.1:0-2426 GCA_035685585.1 Coriobacteriia bacterium | reverse complement strand
GGCGGCTCGCGGTCATCGCCGGGGCGTGATTCAGTCAATCTCGGTGATGTCATCATCATCGTCACGCGCGACGCTGTCGTCAGCGTCTCCGCCAAGACGCGAGAACCGTCCGCCGAGACGCTCTCTCAGCTCGCTCTCCGTCCGTTCATCGACCGCGAACTCGTGCAGGGGAGGCAGTTCGTCGAGACCGCGCAGGCCGAACTTCTCCAGGAATGACTTGGTCGTCGCGTAGAGGATTGCGTTGCCGGCGGCGCGGTCACGGCCCGCCTCTCGCACCAATCCCTTCTCCAGAAGCGACGAGATGACCGCCTCGCTGTTCACGCCCCTCACCGCGTTGACCCCCGCGCGGGTCACGGGCTGGTGGTACGCGATCACAGCCAGGGCCTCAAGAGCCGCCTGGGAAAGGCGTCTCGTGTCCCACGACAGGACGTAACGCTCGACCACGTCGTGTTGTGCCGGGTGTGTGTAGAGACGCCACCCGCCTGCGGCCTCGCGCAGCTGGAACCCCCGCTCGTCTCGGCGATACTCCTCGGCAAGAGCATGCAACACGGCGAGGACCGTCTGCTCGTCAGATCCGGTGACCTTGGCGATCCGGGCGGCGGACACCGGTTCGTCCGAGACGAACAGCAGCGCCTCGACGGCGGCCGAAGACTCCTTGTCAGCGCGCATGGTCACGTCCCTTTCCGGCTGTCCGCAACGCTCACTACGATCTCACCGAACTGCCGCTCCTGAACAAGCTCGACGGTGCCGGCCTTGTACAGCTCAAGGACAGCCAGCAGCGTCACCACCACCATCTCCGGCGTCGGATCGTCACCGAGCAACGTCACGAACGGCACGGAGGCGCCACGGGTAAGCATCCGTGAAACGCGTGCGGTATGCAGCTCGATGCTGATAGGGGCTGCGGCGACGTGTTCGGCCTGCAGCACGAAGACCTCTCGGCGCTGGAGCAGATCAGCGCAGATGACGGCGAGAGAGCGCAACGTGACCTGCTCAAGGTAGTCGGGCATGAGGCCCGCGAAGCGCTCTTCGAGCCCCGCCTGGCGGGGATGCATCCGGGATGTCGACTCCGCCCGTGCCGAGAGTTCCGCGGCGACGTTCTTGAACTGCTTGTACGCTAGCAGGCGTGCGATCAGGAGCTCGTGGGCCTCCTCGGGCGAAAGGTCGTCCAGCTCTTCGCCAAGGTAGGGAACATCGACCGGCAGCAGTCGCGCGGCCTTGATCTCAAGCAGGGTTGCGGCCACCAGCAGGAAGTCGCTCGCGACGTCGAGATCGAGCGTGCGCATCCGGTCGATGTGCTCCAGGTACTGGTCGGTGACGTCAGCGATCGATATCGACGTGACGTCCACCTTCTGCCGAGAGACGAGTTGCAGCAGAAGGTCGAACGGCCCCTCGAAGCTCTCGGTCTTCACCCGGTAGCGCACCGGGGAGCCCCTACCCGGCTCCGTCGATACGAACAAGCCTACGGCACGTCTCCACGACGCCGCGGGCCACCGGCCGGACGCGCGCGGCCCCCGCTTCGAGGACCTCCCACGCAAAGCCGGGACGCGCCGCGAGCTCTTCGCGGCGCTCGCGGAACTCGGCGAGATACGCTGCGAGGTCGGCAGCCAGCTTCGCCTTGTGGGCGACACACCCGCACTCGGCCGCTCTGCAGCAGCGCTCCCATTCCTCGATCTCGGCGGCGTCGGTGGAGACGAGCCTGTGGACGTGGTGAAGGGGGCAGATGTCCGGGTCGCCGGGATCGGACTTCAGCTTTCGGGCGGGGTCCGTGAGCATGGTGCGAACCTTCGCCGCGATCTCGGCGGGAGTCTCGGACAGGTAGATGGCGTTACCGTACGACTTGCTCATCTTCCGACCGTCGATGCCCGGGACACGGGCGCCCTCGGACGCGATGAGCGCGGCTGGCTCCACGAGGTACTCACCGTACGTGTTGTTGAACCTGCGGACCACCTCTCGCGTGAGTTCGAGATGAGGAAGCTGGTCCTCCCCCACTGGCACCGCGTCCGCGAGTACGATCGTGATGTCAGCTGCTTGGAGCACGGGGTAGAGGAAGAAGCCGAGGTTGCCGAGGTCCTTTTCCACGACCTGCTCCCGCTGCTCCTTGTAGGACGGCACCCGCTCGAGCCACGACAGAGGAGTCACCATCGAGAAGTACAAGGTGAGCTCGGCGACTTCGGGGACGTCGGACTGACGATAGATCGTGCACCGCTCGGGATCGAGCCCGGCGGCGCACCAGTCGAGCACCATCTCCTCCGTATACGCCCTCACGCGAGTCGTGTCCGCCCAGTCACTCGTGAGCGCGTGCCAATCAGCGATGAAGTAGAACGCGTCGTAGGCGTCTTGCATCGCGAGCATGTTCTGGAGGTTTCCGAACCAGTGACCCAGATGCAGCTTGCCTGTCGGACGGTAGCCGGTCAGCGCGCGCTTCT
>DASSAH010000159.1:0-1583 GCA_035685585.1 Coriobacteriia bacterium | reverse complement strand
GCTCGTCATCGGTTTCGCTGACGGCGCCCTGGAGCTCCAGACCGTGCGTCCGGAGGGCCGCGACGACATGACGGGCGCGTCCTACGCCCGTGGCGCGCGACTCGACGCGCGGACGACGTGGGAACCGTGTCCACCGGTCTGACCCCCACACGTCAGGCCGCGCTGAGCGTCCTGCGTGACGTTCGGGTCCGGCGTGCGTGGGCGCACGACCTCCTTCACGCCACGTTCTCGACGATCTCGCTCGACGAGCGCGACCGGGCGTTCGCGGTTCGGCTCGTGCACGGCGTGGTCTCGGCCGAGGGCACGCTCGACGAGGTCCTCGACCGCCATATACGGCACGCGTCCAAGACCCACCCGCTGGTGCGCGACGCACTACGCCTCGCAACGTACGAGCTACTGTTCATGAGCACGCCCTCAAGGGTAGCCGTCCACCAGGGGGTCGAGGCCGTCCGATCCGTCGCGCCCAGGGCGAGTGGACTTGCGAATGCCGTGCTCAGGCGTGTGGCCGCCGAGGCCGACGCCTTTCCCTGGGGGGACCCGCACACGGACACCGACGCGCTCGCTCGTGCGACGGCACATCCTCGGTGGCTCGTCGAGCTGCTGATACGGGACCTCGGGCGCCAGTCCGCCACTGCGATGCTCATGGCGGACAACGAGCCGGCCCCGCTCTTCGTCGCCCACAACCCGTTCGCCGGACCCTTCGACGCCTTGCTCGCGTCCCTTGAGGCGGACGGCGCTTCCCCCGTGGTCGAAGGGCCGGCGGGATGCGTGAGAACTCGTGCGCCGGCAGCGGCGGTCAGGAGCGCCGCTCTCGCCGAGGGCAGGTGCGTGGTCTCCGATGGTGCCGCGCAGTACTGTGCGGCACTCGCGGCACCCGGACCCTCGAAGCGCACGGTCGAACTCGCGGCGGGCAGGGGAGTCAAGACGGTGGTGATGCAGGCTGAGTCGATGCGACAGGGCGGCCCCGGCGAGATCATCTCCGCCGACACGCATCCCTTCAAGATAACCGTGCTCGAACGGCGCATGCGAGAGCTTGCGGTTCCGTCGGTGACGGCAGTCGTTGCCGACACGACGGACGTGCGGTCCGTGGAGCTGCTCGGTGGTCCCCACTCGGCTGATGTGGTCATGGTGGACGCCCCTTGTTCTGGACTCGGGACGCTCAGGCGCCACCCCGAGAGACGATGGCGTCTGCGCCCCGACTCCATCGAGACGCTCGCGGTGGTGGGGGAGGCGATGCTGCTGACCGCGTCATACCTTGTTCGGCCGGCAGGATTCGTGGTGTACTCGACCTGCACGGTGACCGAGCGGGAGAACGGCCGTGTGGTCGAGGCGTTTCTCGCAAGCTCAGCCGGCTCGCGATTCCGCGCGGCGCCGCTTTCCGTGCCGCCGCCGCCTGACTGGACGGGGTTCGTCTCCGCTGAGGGGTGGTTCCGTTCCCTCCCGGCGCCGGACGGACCTGACGGTCATTTCGCGGCGGTCATCAAGGCTGTATAGACCCGGGGCCGGAGCAGGTCCCTCGACAGGGGAGGGCAGGATGCGAGCGACACGGATCGTCGAGATGCTCGAGGTCACCGAAGCCGCCG
>DASSAH010000158.1:0-4702 GCA_035685585.1 Coriobacteriia bacterium | reverse complement strand
GTTCACGGCCATGCGTGCCCGCGGCGCCAAGGTGACCGACGTCGCGGTGCTCGTCGTTGCGGCCGATGACGGCGTCATGCCACAGACCGTCGAGGCGATCCACCACGCGCAAGCCGCTGGCGTACCGATCATCGTGGCCGTCAACAAGATCGACAAAGAGGGCGCGAATCCCGAGCGGGTGCGCCAGGAGCTCACGGAGCACCAGATCGTCCCGGAGGCATGGGGTGGTACGGACATCTTCGTCGATGTGTCTGCGAAACAGCGCCTCCACATCCAGGACCTTCTCGAGATGATCCTGCTACAGGCCGACGTCCTCGAACTCAAGGCCAACCCGGCCGCTGCAGCCTCGGGGGTTGTCATCGAGGCGAAACTCGACAGGGGCCGGGGACCGGTCGCGACGGTGCTGGTTCAGCGCGGCACCCTGCGTGCCGGAGACGCGATCGTCGCCGGTACGACCTACGGCCGCGTCCGTGCTCTGATCAACCCCCTCGGCGAAACGGTCAACTCCGCCGCGCCCGCCGACCCCGTTGAGGTACTCGGCCTTGCCAGTGTGCCCTCGGCAGGCGATGAGTTCCGCATCTTCGCCGATGAGCGAGACGCTCGCAACCTCGCCGAGGAGCGCGCGCTCAAGCAGCGGCTGCTCTCCCAGGAGAAGGTCCACGTCTCCCTCGACGACCTGTTCTCCCGCATCCAGGAAGGCAAGCTCAGAGAGCTCAACCTCGTCGTCAAGGCGGATGTCCAGGGATCGATCGAGGCGCTCAAGGACGCGCTCGACAAGATGGACCAGACCGAGGTGCGCATCAACGTGATCCACTCCGCGGTCGGTGCGATCACCGAAACCGACGTCATGTTGGCCGACGCCTCCGACGCGATCATCATCGGCTTCAACGTCCGCCCCGCGCCCAAGGCCAAGCTCCTCGCGGAAAAGGAATCCGTGGCGATCAGGCTTTACCGAGTCATCTACCAGGCGATCGAAGAGATCAACGCGGCGCGGGTCGGGATGCTCGCCCCTGAGTTCCGCGAGGAAGACACCGCGCGCGTCGAGATCCGGGAACTGTTCCGAGTGCCCAAGATCGGCGTCATCGCCGGCTGCTACGTGCAGGAGGGCGAGATCACGCGCGACGACCAGGTGCGCGTGGTTCGCGACGGGACTGTCGTGTACGAGGGCAGACTCGGGTCGCTGCGTCGCTTCAAAGACGACGTGAAGTCGGTGCGCTCCGGATACGAGTGCGGCCTGAGCGTCGACGGATTCCAGGACGTCAAGGAAGGCGACATCGTCGAGGCGTACAAGGTCGTCACCATCGTGCGGGAGGCCTGAGGGACAGCATGAAACAGACTCCTCGCACTCGCAAGGTGAGCGAGGCGGTTCGCGAGGTGATCGCGACCATCCTCGCGGAAGAGGTCTCGGACCCGCGTCTTGCGTTCGTGACCATCACGTCCGCCGAGGTGAGCGCCGACCTCGGTGTCGCCAACGTGTACGTGACCACCCACGGCGGTCACGAGCGCTATGCCGAGGTGCTCGACGGCCTCGAGTCCGCGAAGGGCCGGATCCGCGCTCTGCTCGGACAGCGCATTTCGATGCGCCTCACTCCTGAGCTGCGCTTCCATATCGACCGGACCATCGACGAGAGCATGCGTATCACCGAGGCCCTGAAGCTGACGCCCCCAACCCTGCGCGGAAGCGACCCGCCCGCCGACGACCGCTCAGACGGGTGACCCGTTGATGGACCCGTATCACCGGGCCGCCGTCGAGCTGCGCAAAGCGTCCTCTGTCGCAGTCTGCGCGCACATGAAGCCCGATGGGGACGGCATCGGGTCGGTCCTCGCCCTCACGCTGGGACTCAAGGGCGCCGGCATCCCGGCGGTCCCGACCCTTGCCGACGGCGATGAGCCCCCTGGTTCCTACGCCTTTCTGCCCGGATTCGGTCTCTTCGTTCCGCCCGAAGACCTCGAGCCGCCTGATGTCTTCGTCGCGCTCGACACGGGTAATCCCGACCGCCTTGGCGCAGCCGCCGGTCTCGCCGAGGCAGCGCGCGTCCTCATAGTCATCGACCACCATCCCGACAACACCATGTTCGGCACGGTCAACCTCGTGAACGCGCGGGCGGCTGCATCGGGGTTGCTGGTCTGGCGGCTCCTCGCAGCCATGGACGTGCCGCCCACACGGGAGATTGCGACGTGCTGCTGGGTCGCGCTCGTCACGGACACCGGCCGTTTCGCGTACGGCAACACATCCGCTGACGCGCTCCGGGACGGAGCCGCCATGCTTGAGGCGGGCGCCGACCCGGCAGAGGTCCATCGGGTGCTCTACGAGAGCCGCACGTCCGCGGCGCTCGCGCTCGACGCCCGGGTGCTCGCCCGGCTGACCGTCGCCAACAACGGCCGGGTCGCGTACGCATGGGTGGGCGATGACGATTACGCCGAGACCGGCGCAGCGCCGTGGGAGACCGAGCACCTCGTGGACTCGGTGCGTGCGATCAGAGGGGTCGACGTCGCCGTCCTCTTTCGCGTCCATCCGGGTTCGGTCCGCGTGAACCTTCGCTCGAAAGACCGGTTCGACGTCGGCGCGGTCGCTCGCGGCAGAGGCGGAGGTGGTCACGCCGCCGCGTCCGGCTTCACCTTCGATGGCCCACTCGATGCTGTCATCGCCGACCTGCTGCCCTCCCTTCCTGGAGGTGATCGTGCGTGACGCGGTCCCGCCGCGGAGCCACGGACCTTTCGGGGATCCTCGTGGTGGACAAGCCGCTCGGCATGACGAGTCACGATGTCGTCTCGGCGGTACGCGCGTCGACCGGGGAGGGCCGAGTCGGACATGCCGGGACTCTCGACCCCGGCGCGAGCGGGGTGCTCGTAGTGCTCGTCGGCCCAGCGACCCGGCTCGCGCCGTTCCTGAGTGCCGCCACGAAGTCGTACGAGGCGCGCATCGCCTTCGGCGTCCAGACCGACACGGACGACGCTGACGGCGTCCCGGTCCTGATCGCTTCTGTGCCAGACGTCCTCGCCGACCGTTCGTTCGCGCGGGAACAGGTCGCGGCGCTGATCGGCGAGCGCCTTCAACGCCCGCCGGCGTACTCGGCCGTGAAACGCCACGGCATCGCCTCGCATCGCGCCGCGCGCGCCGGACGCGTTCTCGCACTCGACCAGCGCCCGATACGCGTCCTCGACGCGCGACTCGAAGGCCTCTCGACGGCCCCCGGTGTCGCGTGGGACCTTACGCTCACCGTCTCCAAGGGCACGTACGTCCGCTCTCTCGCCCGCGACCTCGGAATCTCCCTGGGCTGCGCTGCGCATCTCTCCGCGCTCCGACGCGTCTCCAGCGGACCTTTGACCCTGCGCGACGCCCACTCTCTTGATGACGTCACCACATCCGGTCCGGACATCACGCCGCGGTTCGCCGATCCCGTGAGAGCTCTCGGCATCCCCGTTGTCGAGCCTTCGCCCGAAATCACACGCCTCGCCCTCGACGGACGTGCCATCGACCGCGCCCTGTGCCCGGATGCGCCCGCTGACGGCACCGTCGCGCTCGCTGACGCCGGCCGCCTCTACGCCGTGTACCGGGCGTCCGCCGAGAGGCTTCACCCGTGGGTCGTACTCCCGGGCGGGGCGTCGCGATGAGAGTGGTGACGTGGAGGCCCGGGTCGATCGCGCTCGGAAGATCGATCGTCGCGCTCGGAGTATTCGATGGCGTACACCTCGGGCATCAAGAGCTCATCGCATCGGCCAAGCGCGATGCGGCGCGCCAGGGCATCCCGTCCGTCGCGGTGACGTTCGACCGGGACCCGGACCAGGTCCTCACTCCGGCGTCGGCCGCGCCCCAGCTGCTGACGCTTCCCGACAAGTGCCACTTCCTTGCCGAGGCGGGAGCTGACATCGTACTGGTCGTCCCGTTCGACGCAGCGACCGCCGCCCTGTCGCCCGGCGCATTCGTCACAGAGGTCCTCCTGGACGCCATCGCTCCGTGCACCCTACACGTCGGCGTCGACTTCCGCTTCGGACACGGCGCTGCAGGGAACGCCGACGCCCTGTCGGCTCTAGGATCGGCTCACGGATTCAGCGTCGTGGCGCACGACCTCCTGTCCCTCGCGGGGTCCCCCGTGACGTCCACGCGCATCCGCGCACTCATCGCAGCCGGTGATCTCCAGAGTGCCGCCGGACTACTCGGACGTCACCACCGCGTGGCCGGCCGGGTCGTCCACGGACGCGGCGCTGGCACGCACGACCTCGGGGTACCTACCGCGAACGTGCGAGCTGTCCCACACGCTGCTGTTCCCGCAGACGGCGTCTACGCGGGATGGGCGACGGTAGCGGATGGTCCGCCGTTTCCCGCAGCCATCTCCGCCGGAGTCCCGCCCTCGTTCCCTGAGGCGACTGACAATCTCGAGGTCCATATCCTCGACTACAGCGGCGACCTCTACGGCTGTGATCTCACCATCGGGTTCACCGCAAGGATCAGGCCCCTGGCGCGCTTCGACTCGCGTGACGAACTTGCAGCCGCGATCAATGACGACATCGCCGCGGTCCGCCGTGCGCGAGTGCTGTAGGCAGCCGGGTCGCCCGGCCTCCCGGAACGTGTAAAGCAAATGGGGGCGCATCACCCACGCCGACATCAGTAGTCTGCCCTTCGTGTGCCCGAGATGTCACGCAGCGTGCGCGTGAACGCCTCCCCGGTCTTGTGCGAGACGATGCGCGCGCTTGTGACCTT
>DASSAH010000157.1:0-6056 GCA_035685585.1 Coriobacteriia bacterium | reverse complement strand
GGCCGGCGCGGTCGCTCTGCTGGTCGACGCGGTCGACGCCGTCGTCACGCTCTGTGCCGAGGAGGCCGAGTCCGCTCCGTCGCTGCACCCGCTCGCCTCGCGTATCCGCGCCGTGCACCGCATCTCGGGGGAACTCGTGTTCGTGCTCGACGTCGACGCGCTGCTCAGCCCCATGGGACCAGGGTGCGATGGCGGTGGGGGCCATGAGTGACGACCGCGCCGTTGCCGGTGTCGCCGATGCCGCCGAGGAGGTCTTGCGGCGCCGGGCGGAGGCGCTTGCGCGCAAGCCGGATGCCGAGGCGACCGATGACCGCGAGGCGCTGCTGGTCTTCCGTGTCGGACAGTCCTGGTACGCCGTGCGCACGGGCGAGGTGCGCGAGATCGCGCAAGACCCCGTGGTCGCGGCGGTTCCATGTGTGCCGGAGTTCATCCGTGGCGTCACGAGTGTTCGGGGGGAGATTGTCTCGGTGACCGACGCAGCTTCGCTCATCGGCATCGCCGTCGAGGGCCGTCCGCCCGCGCGCGTCGCTCTCGTCCTCGAGAACGCCGAGTGCGTGACCGCGCTCGGCGTCGACGAGGTGGGCGGCATCGTCGAGGTGCGGTCCGCGAGCCTCGAGCCGCCCCTGCCGACCACCACCAAAGCGCTCGCCGAGTTCGTCAGCGCGACCGTCTTCCTCGAGGAGGGTCTCGTCAGCGTGCTGAGCGTCGGCCGGATTCTGCAGCCAGTGACCGTGACAGCGCCATGACCGTCTTGGAGGGAACGATGAGAGCCCCACTCGCGAAGCGCTTCCGCAGCAGATTCCTGTACAAGTACTCCGCCGCGACGATCGGGCTCGCGCTTGTCTTCAACGCGATCCAGTGGGGCATCGTCTATGTCTCGTCCGGCGGGCAGATGGCCGCGTGGATGGGCTGGCACGATCCGGCGAGGCTCCTCGGGCTGGTCGGAGCACTGCTCGGCATCGCCGCCGCGTGGGTTGCGGCGCTCGTGCTCATCGGCAACCGGTACATGCACCCGCTCGAGCGGGTCGCATCCAGTATGCGCGCGGCGTGCCAGGGACAGATCGGCGGCAAGGTCACGGTCGGCTCGGACGACGAGTTCGGCCAGCTCGCGAAGTCGTACAACCAGATGATCGATCTCATCGTCTACCTTGTCCGCCAGACGCACGAGTCGTCCCGGCGTCTCTCGATGTCGGCGAGCGAGATTCTCTCCGCGACCGAGCAGCAGGCCTCGGGCGCCGCCGAGCAGGCCGCCTCGATCAGCCAGACGACCGCCACGATGGAGGAGCTCGCGGCGACGTACCGCCAGATCGCTGATAACGCGAACCAGGTGGTCAGCATGGCCGAGGCGTCGCTTCACAGCGCGGAGAGCGGGCAGCGGGCCGTCATGAACACGCTTGACGCGATGGAGGAGATCAAGACGCGCAGCCAGTCGTCGGCCGCGCGCATCCTTACGCTCGGCGAGCGCAGCCAGCAGATCGGCCAGGTGCTCGCGATCATCAACACCATAGCGGCGCAGACGAAGATCCTCGCGCTGAACGCCGCCATCGAGGCGGCGCGGGCGGGCGAGGCGGGCAAGGGCTTTTCGGTCGTCGCCGTTGAGATCAGGAAACTTGCGGAGTCCGTCGTCGACTCGACGGGCGAGATATCGACGATCATGACCGAGATACAGGCCGCCGCGAACGAGCTGGTCATAGCCACCGAGCAGGAGCTCGCTCAAGTGCAGAGCGGCGTGGACCTCGCGCACAGCACCGGTGAGAACCTCGAGCAGATCCTCGAGATGATCGAGCGGACCACGATCGCGGCCAAGGAGATCAGCGCCGCGACCCAGCAGCAGAAGAGCGCGACCGACCAAGTGGTCAAGGCGATGCGGGAGGTCGCCGCCGTCGCGCAGCAGACCGCGGCCGGCGGCCGTCAGGTGGCGTCAACGGCCGAGCAGCTGGCCGCGATTGCGACCGAGTCGAGCCAGGTCGGGTCGGCCTTCTCGATCGTGGAGTGACGGGCGACGCGCCGGGCGAGAGGACGCGGTGACATGGCGGAGTTCGACCGCACAACGTTCATCCGCCGCTTCCAGGAGGAGGCGGCGGACATATTGCAGCGTCTCAACGAGGACGTCATTGCGTTGGAGCTCGACCCGGGCAACTCCTCGCTTGTCGACCGCATGCTGCGCGACGCCCACACGCTGAAGGGCTCGTCGCGCATGGTGGGGCTCGTCGAGATCTCTGACGTTGCACACCGGCTGGAAGACGTGATGGTCGCGGTCCGCGATGGAGCGCTCGCGTACGTGCCGGCGATGAGCGAGCACGTCTTCGACGCGCTCGACGCGATCGTCCACCTCACCGAGGTGGCCGGCACCGGCGACCGGCCCGCTGTCGACCTCGGGACCCTCCAGGAGCGTCTGGCCGCACTGGCGAGGACGGGCACCGAGCCGAGCGTGGAGCCGTGCGACATGGCGAGAGTCCACCATGTGGGGGACGGGGCGGTGAGCGCCCTCGGGGATGGGCCGACGGATGTCGCGGGCGGCGCGACCGGCCTGTGCGAGGAGCCGGACGAGCAGCTCAACGTCAAAGTGCAGCAGACGATCCGCGTAGACACGAGCCAGCTCGACCTGCTGCTGAACCTCATCGGCGAGACGGTCATCTCGGTGGCGAAGTACGAGCAGCGCGTAGCCGCTCTGCGACGCATGGGACCCGTGCCGGACGACATCTGGCGGTCGTGGGTGGCGCTTCGCGAGGTGTTCGATGAGGCGCTCGTGTCAGGTGACGGCACGGACGCGGCCCACCGGGCGGACGCAGTCTCGCGGTTCGAGCGGCTGCTTACGGCCGAGCGGGCGGCTCACCGCACGCTGACCGACGAGTTCGCGGAGGACCTGTCGCGCGGGGTCGCCATAGCCGGGGAGCTTCAAGAGCGAGGCATGGACATGCGGATGCTCCCCGTTGGGACGGTGTTCGCGACGTTCCCGCGGGCGATGCGCGACCTGGCGCGGTCGTTCAACAAGGAAGTCGACCTGATCTTGGAGGGTGGCGAGACGCGGATCGACAAGAAGGTCCTGGAGGCGATCAGCGACCCCCTCGTCCACATCATGCGAAACGCGGTGGACCACGGGATCGAACCTGCCGACGAGAGGGCCGCCCTCGGCAAGCCGCCAAAGGGCACGATCCGCGTGTCCGCGCGCCAGGAGGGCGACCACATCATCATCGAGGTCTCCGACGATGGCGCGGGCATCGACCCCGACAAGGTGCGCGCGGCGGCGGTCAGGCGCGGTCATCTCAGTGAAGCGGAAGCGGCCGCGCTCTCAGACCGGGAGGCGACCCTGCTCATCTTCGAGAAGGGGTTTTCCACCAAGACCATCATCACGGAAGTCTCAGGCCGGGGCGTGGGCATGGACGTGGTCCGTGAGTACATCGTCGAGATGCTCAAAGGAGACCTCAACGTCTTCGGCGCCAAGGGCGAAGGCGCGACGTTCCGGCTCATCATCCCGCTCACGCTCGCCATCATCCGGGCGCTGCTCGTGAGGGTCGGTGAGAGCGTGCTCGCCCTGCCGACGACCGCGATCGAGGAGACCATGCTGGTCGAGCCCGATGAGATCATCCGGGTTGAGGGGCGCGAGGCCATCAGGCGCGGGCTGCGGACGTACCCGCTCGTCAGCATGGCCGACATGCTCGGTGTCGAGCCGGGAGTCCCGTACGCGCCGCGTCTGCCCGTCGTCACGGTGGGCTTTTCCGGCCATCGGTTCGGGTTTTCCGTGGACGAACTCGTCGGGGAGCAGCAGATCGTCATCAAGACGCTCGGCAGTCACCTGCGCAAGGTCGACAACATCGCGGGGGTGACGATACTCGGCGCGGGAGAGATCGTGCCGATCCTCAACGTCCCGGACCTGATGGCCAACGCGCGGCGAGGAGGATGGCGGCGCCGCTCGGAGGTGTGCGCGGGGGAGCGGACCGAGCCGCGCACCGTCCTCATCTGCGAGGACTCGTTCACGACACGCGAGCTCGAACGTTCGATCTTCGAGGCGGCGGGCTACCGGGTCACGGTCGCGTCCGACGGCGCCGACGGTCTCACGCAGCTGCGCGGGGGACTGCAGGTTGACGCGGTGGTGACCGACGTCCAGATGCCGCGGATGAGCGGCTTCGAACTCACCCGCGCCATCAAGAGCGACCCTCATCTCGGCGACGTCCCCGTCATCATCGTCACGTCGCTCGAACGCGAAGAGGAGAAACAGGAAGGAATCGACGCAGGCGCTGACGCCTACATCACGAAGTCGGTGTTCAACCAGGACACGCTGCTCGACACGGTCGAGCGGCTCATCAGGTAGGGGAGACGATGTCCGGAGGTGGCGCGATACGGGTGGTGGTGGTCGACGACTCCGCGGTAGCTCGCGAGATGCTCGTGCAGATCTTGACGAGTGACGAGCACATCGAGGTCGTGGGCTCGGCGACCGACGGTCAGGAGGCGATCGACGTCGTCGCCGCTCTGCGCCCCGACGTGGTGACGATGGACATCCACATGCCGCGAGTCGACGGGTTGCAGGCCATCGAGCACATCATGGCGTTCACGCCGGTCCCGATTCTCGTGGTCTCGTCGTCCGTGCACGGTGACGGCGGAGGTCGAGCCTTTGACGCGCTCGATGCGGGGGCGCTCGAGGTCATGCGCAAGCCTGAGCCGCGCGACTGGGCCGAGCTCACCGAGATCGCCGCCGACCTGATCTCCCGCATCAAGCTGCTCTCTCGGGTCCCGGTCGTCACGCATGTTCGCGGGATCAGGGCGGCACGCCCCGGGCGATTCCAGCCCGTCGCGACAGGCGAGGCGGCGTGCTCGGTCGCGCCGGAGGTCGTCGCGATCGGCTCGTCGACCGGCGGTCCATCCGCGCTGTTGAACGTGCTCGGCCGTTTGCCTGCCGAGTTCCCGCTGCCGATCCTGGTCGCGCAGCACATCGCCGACGGCTTCGTCCCCGGCCTCGTCGCGTGGCTCGACGCGGGCTGCAAGATACGCGTGCTCATGGCCGAGGACGGCATGCCGGTGCTGCCCGGGGTCGCCTACCTCTCGCCGTCCGGCGTCAACCTGTGCTACTCGCCACGAGAGCTTCGCCTCGGCGGTCCGATGCTCGGCCAGGTCCACGTGCCCTCGGCAGACGTGCTGTTCGACTCCGTGACGGAGACGTGCGGGGCGGGCGCGATCGGAGTGGTCCTCACAGGCATGGGGAGCGACGGCGCCCGTGGCCTGAAGGCGATGCGGGACACCGGAGCGTTCACCATCGCGCAGGACGAGGACACGTCCATTGTGTACGGCATGCCGAAGACCGCGTTCGACATGGGTGCGGCCGCGGCTGTGCTCCCGGTGCACGAGATCGCGGCGGAGCTCGAGCGGGCTGCCGACGTCCCGTAGCCTCGCTACCACTCCCCAACGCTATACTGGCGGCATGGAACATCTGCCCATCGGCGTCTTCGACTCGGGGCTCGGCGGGCTCACCGTGGCTCACGAGGTATCCCGGGTCCTGCCGTACGATCGCATAGTCTACCTCGGCGACACCGCACGCTGCCCGTACGGTCCGCGCGACCTGGCCGAGGTGCGCCGCTTCGTCCTTGAGATCGGGACGTGGCTCGAGCGCGTCCCGGTGAAGCTCATCGTCATCGCATGCAACACAGCGACCGCGGCGGGCCTGGCACTTGCCCAGGAGACGTTCGGCGTCCCGGTGATCGGCGTCGTCGAGCCGGGCGCCCGGGCGGCGGTGCGCGCCACGGTGAACCGGAACGTCGGGGTGATCGGGACGGTGGGCACTATCGAGTCGGGCGCCTACAGCCGAGCGGTGCGCGCGCTCGACGCCGGGGTGACCGTCTTCTCGGTCGCCACGCCGAAATTCGTCGACGTCGTCGAGGCCGGTCTTCGCATGGGCCCGGGTCCGGTCGAACAGTGGGCCGCGGAGTCCGCCGACGTCTTCATCCGGCCCTCGTTCTTCGAGATGGCTCGCGGCTACCTCGAGCCGCTCAAGCGCTCCGGTATCGACACGCTCGTGCTCGGCTGCACGCACTTCCCGCTGTTGAAAGCCGCGATCCAGCAGG
>DASSAH010000156.1:0-9296 GCA_035685585.1 Coriobacteriia bacterium | reverse complement strand
GGCGGAGCGCGAGCCGCCGACTGGCACGACGTACTCGCCGCCGTGCACGACCGCCAGCGTCGGCGAGCCGATCGGGCCGGGCACCGTGCCGCCGCTAGCGAACTGCGGGATGCCCGTCGAGCCGGCGGCCGACGCGATCTGCTCGGTCGTGACTTTGACCTTGACCTCGAACTCTTTAGGGATGCTCGCCAGTTGCGCCTTGATCTGCTCGACGGCCGACTCATAGGCCGTTTGCATCGCATTGACCTGGAGCTGATTCGTCGTCGTGTTCGTCTCGGCGAACTCCGAGAGGCCGGTCAGCAGCTTGATTGTCTCGGCGTCGACCTTCTGGGCGGCCGCGACGCCGGCCGGGCCGAGCTTCTGAATCTCCTCGCGGTCGGCGAGTATCCACTGGAACGCCTGCTGAAGCCCCGAGACCACGGCATCCTGGTTGGCCTTCGCGAGCGTCAGTTGCTCCTGATAGCCCTGGAGGGTCCGGTTGAGCGCGTCCTGAGCGGCGTTGAGGCTCTTGACCACGCCCTCCTGACCCCGAATCGCCGCCTCCTGGCTAGCGATCGCGCCGGTCAGGTCGGAGACCCGCGCCTTGTAGGCGATGACGCCGGCCATCGCCTGCTCATATGGCATCTCTAGCCGGCTGTCCTCGGCGGCGGCACCGAGTAGCCGCAGTTTCTCGTCGTACTTGACCGCCTGGAGCGCCTGGAGGGTTTTCAGTTGCGCGTCCAGTCCCTCGCGCGTCTGCGGCAGCGTGGCGAGGTAGGCCGCCGCGCCCTTAGCGAGCAGCGGATACTGACTGAGGATGGCCCCAAAGTCCTGGCCGGTCGCGTCGGCCAGGTCCATCCGCTTGAGCGCGTCCTGCACGGCGTTGATCTGGGTCTCCAGATCGCCCATGCCGGTCAGTCGCGGCCGGGCGAAGTCGTCGAGCCGTTGCTTCGCCGTCGTCAGCTCGCCGCTGAGATCGGATAGCCGATCTTGCATCCGACCGAGTTCGGCCTGCGCGGCCTGTAGCTGGTCCTTATTCGCGTCGAGCGCGAGATTCACGCTGGCGATCTGACCGTCCCAGTAGGCGACCGCGGCGGCGGCGGCGCGGGTCGCCGGGTGGATCGCGATGAGGGCGGCGGTCAGGTCTTTGACCGAGACGTCGGCCTCCTTGGCCTTCTTGGCGGTGTCGCCGAGGCCACTCGCGAGCGATGCGAAAGCCGCCTTGTCGATCTCCGGCGCGACGTACTCGGCGAGCCCCGCTCCTGCCTCGCGGGCGGCCTCACGCATGTACTCGGCGTCGGACTTGATCGTCCTGGAGTAGTTCGCCCACTCGTCGAAAGCCCGTGAAGCGTCGGCCAGGATGTTGCCGCCCAACTGTTCGGCGCTCGCGGCCAGGTCGTCAAAGCCGCCGGTCAGAGCGTCCGAGCCCATCTGGATGAGCTTGTCGTGTAGGCCCTCGACCGCCGGCATCGCGCCGCGAGCCGATTGCGCGAGGTTCGGAATCAACTCGCTGCCGACCTTCTCCATTCCGGCTGCGTAGACGCCGAGGAGCGGCTGATTGGTAAGACGGGCCACTTCCTGCCAGTATTGCGCCTGCTTGACGAGCGTGCGCCCCTGCTCTTCCATCAGACCCACGAGCGCGTTTCGCATCTGGTAGACTGCCTCGACGGCGAGCCCGATGCCGGCGACGATCAGGGCGAAGCGACCGAGCGCGAACGATGCCAGCAGCTTGAAGCCGGCGCCGACCATGCCGAGCCCGCGAATCGCCACGCCGAACGCGGTCAGGAGCGGACCGCCGGCGACGAAGAGCGCGGCAATCGCGATCACGCGCCGCTTCGCGACCTCGGACATCTCCGCCCAGGAGTCGCCGAACGCGTTCAGGCCGGCGCGGACGCGCGGCAGCGCCGTATCATTCAGCCAGGTGAGGGCCGACGAGATCACCGGCAAGGCGTTCTGGCCGACCTCGGTCGCGAGCGCCGTCACGCGCTCTTTGAGCAGACGGAGCTGGTTGGCGGGCGACTCCATCGTTCGCGCGAGGTCGCCCTGCGCGTTCTTGCTCTGTTCGAGTAGCAGCGCGTACCGTATCCATGCCTTCTGGGCCTGACTCAGTTCGTCGCTCGACGCCGCGAGCCCGTTCTTGAGCGCGTAGGTCTTGACCGCCGCGTCAGAGACGTCGATGCCCCAGCGCCGGACCGCCTCGGTCTCGCCAGCCATCGCGCTCTGAATCTTCGTGAACGCCTCCTCTGGCGCGACGTTGAAGAAGCTAGAGAAGTCGTAACTCAATTTGGTCAGCGCGGTCGACATCCCGTAAGCCGTCTGCGCGCCGAACCCCATTGACGTGAACCAGGACTGAAACATGCCCAGATTTTGCTGGAGGGCGCGAGTGTTGAGTCCGTAGGCCGTGCTCATCTGGCCGATGAACCGCGTCCCGGCGCTTTCCATCGTGCCCATTGAGACCTTGTATAGATTCGCCGTTTCGACGGACTCGATTGCCAGCTTCCCCGCCCAGGTCGCGGCGGCGACGAACGGCGCGACGATCAGCGCGGAGGCGACGGTCATTTGGCGGCCGAGGTTGCCGATAGACGATCCGATACCCGAGAGCGAGACGCGGAACTTCGACGCGCTCGCGGTCGCCTTCGCGGTAGCCTGCTCGACGTCCTTCACGCCGACGCCGGCGTCACGCAGCGCGCCCGCCGCGTCCTTCGACGAGAGGCCGAGGCGCTGGAGCGACTTCTGGGCGGTGTTTAGATTCTTGTTGTCGAACCCCTGGACCCAAGACTGCTTGGTCAGGTCTGCCGCCTTCTTCGCGTCGATGCCGAGCTTCTGGAGGTTCGTCGAGACCGTCTTGAACGTCTTACTCGCTTCGTCCCGCGCCGTGAATACCGCGCCGAGCCTTGGTTCAGCCATCGCGCCGCCTCCCTAGAGCTTCGTCCGCTATCTCGCCGTCGACCTCGGCCTCGATCTCCCGCATCAGTCTCTCTAGCGTCTGCGCCTGGTCGTCGTCTCCGATCTCCTCGGTTTCGTCGTCCTCGCCGTGCCGTTGCTGCCGCGCTCGCCAGAGCGCCTCGTAGCTCCGCAGGTCGAGAATCTGCCAGACCAGACCCGCCGGCCCCTCTTCCATCTCACGAATCGCTGCGCTCGGCAGACAGTGAAACGCCTCGCAAACCTGCCAGATCAGCCACTCCTCCGGCGCTGAGCCACGGCCCAGAATCGCCCGGTGGAGGGCCCTTAGCCGTTTTTTCGCTCGGCCTCAGTCTCGCTGCCGAGCGCGATGATCTCGCGCGCCGCCCAGTCGCGCGTCACCTCGTCCAGGTCGTCGACCTGTTCGGGTTGCACGCGTTTGCCATAGCTCCACGCCGTGATGCCGCAACGGAGCACGGTCGAGACGTCAAGGCCGGCCAGCGGGTTCGGCTCAGTCTCGGGCGCCGCCTCATCGGCATCGGCCTGGCTCTTCATCCCTTCGAGCATGTCTCGGCCAAACACGCCGATGACCTCGCGCGAGAACTCTGAGCGAGCGCGCTCAATCGCCTTGCCGGAGAGGCGACGAATCGTCAGCCATTCGCCCGGCTCGTGCGGGATATCGACCGTCTTGCTGATCTTGCTGGTAAGCATCTATCCTCCTCGTGGTATGCTTGGCTGGTACAGGAGGTGTCTCGTGTCCAGTAACTCCGTCTCGTCTGGCTTTGGCGGCTGCCTTGGCGTCGGGTTGGCGGTTGTCCTGTTCGCAGGCCTCGCCCTGGCTCTCCTCGTGATGCTCCTGGTCTTCGGCCTCGGCCCGACTCTGCTCTATGGCCTGCCCGTAGCCGCTCTCGTCGTGCTGCTGGCCCTCGGCGTCGTGCTGATGTCCCGCCCGAATCGCGGGCTGTCGGCCGAGGAGACCCGCCGGCCGGAGTGACCCGGCCGGCGCTACCTGCTACCTCCGGCCCCAGGGGCCGGCCGCCTCGAACGTGCCCGAGACTTTCACGGCGTCGCCCATGCTGCCGCTGGCCGAAACGTCGACCCAGGCCGTGCCGTAGAAGTATTTTGCGATCGCGTCGCGGCTCGGGTAGATGTACATCGCCCGGCCGCTGGTCGCCTCGGACGCCTGCATCAGCGTGTCGTCGGCGTCGTCCCAGAAGCCGGAGACCGACCCCGAGAACGCCGGCAGTCCCTGCGCCATGACCTTGTTCGTGTCGCCGAACGAAGTGACCTCGACGCGGTCACGCTTCATATCGAGCGACCACTCGGTGAGCGCCGCGACCGGGATCGCCGCCGCGCCGGAGCCCTGGACGTAGAGGTATCCACTTTTACCATGATAGCGTGCCACTTGTTGCGCCTCCGTCTATGTGGTATGATCTGGGCATGAACGAGAAATGCCTATGTGGCTGCAACCAGGCGCCACCTCCCGGTAAGCGATTCCTGCGAGGCCATTGGTCGCGCACGCCAGAAGCCAAGGCGATGTACGAGTCTCGAAAGAGCCGAGACGTCTCTGCCAACCCGTCCGGTCTGTGCAAGTGCGGATGTGGCGAGCGGACGCCACTGGCGGATCAGACTAGGCGCGAACGTGGACAGGTGGCCGGCCAACCAATCTTTTTCGTCCCAGGCCATCAGGCGCGAGGCAAGACTGGGCCTGCATCCTCGCGATGGAAGGGCGGCCGCTACCAGCACAAGTCGGGATACGTCTACGTGTACGAACCGTCCCACCCATCGGCGAATGCCGACGGCTACGTGTTTGAGCATCGCCTGATTGCAGAGCAGTCGATAGGACGTCGCCTTGATCCTCGCGAGCGTGTCCACCACGTCAATGGCGAGAAGGGCGACAATCGCCCGGAGAACCTTGTTGTGCTTCGGAACCAGTCCGAACACAAGCGCCTTCACGGTGCTCCAGAACTCGCGCGGTACTATTCCGATCACCCAGAGGCTTACTCCGAGTACGGCAAGCACGGCGCAGAGCAACGCTGGAAGACCTAGCACCCTGCCCCTCCTGCTACTGAGCTAGCCGCGCGGTAATCGCAGCCGCCATGTCGTCGAAAGTCCGCCCGGCGACCGCCGCCGGGAGTTGCGCCGCAACGGCGCGTCTCTTGCCATCGTCCGCCAGCCACCTCCTCACCAAGTCGCCAAGATCCTTGGCGTCGCGGAACGTCGGGACCAGCGGCCCGAACACCTCGTAGACTTCCGCCCGGAAGTCGGACAGCGTGAACACGCCGCAGGCGGCGAGTTCGAGCGCGCGCGGGTTGAGCGATTCGGCGTGCCGCACGCGCGGCGCTTTCAGCCCGTAGCCCATACTCGAGCGGTACAGATTCAGCCCGATTCGCGCCTTGCGGTAGAGCGCCGCGGTCATGCGATTGTCGATCGCGCCGGGGTGGATGCTCGCTTGTAGCGGCGACGACTTCGGCACCAAGTCCCAGAGGCCATAGATGCCGACGTCGATGCCGGACCAGTCGACCGCGTTCAGCATCTCGACGCGCTCGGCGAAGCCGGTGCCGACGAAGACGACGTCGTGCGCGGGCACGTCGGGCGAGTCATCGGCGGTCGGCGTGTGCCGCTCGGGTGCGTAGGCGTGTGGCAGGTACTCGACGGCCGGGTTGTACATCCGCAGATAGGTGAGTGACGCGCGCTCGTTCGTCCAGCACGCATCGGCGTGGACAATCAACTTGCCCTCGTGCGCCTGATCGTAGGGCGACTCGGTGAGCAGCACGGCGACCCGGATGCCGGCGCGCCGGAGCAACACGAGCGCGTCCGGGTGGCAGTACATGCCGCTAGTGATAAGTACCCAGTCGACCTGCATCCGCAGCGCGCGCTCGACTATACCCTGACTCGCCCAGTAGATCACGTCGGCATCGCTGGGATGCTCGCTCTTCGGCTTGCCGCTGCGCTTCCACGCCGCGTGCAGGTACTCGCCGGCGACCGCGAGCCGTCCGTCGAGCGCGTAGGCGATCACGTCGTGACCGGCGCGGCGGAGAGCGGCGTCGAGGCCCGACCAGACGTCCTGTATGGAGACGGTAGCGCCGGGGTGAACGGCGAGAATCTTCACGCTTGCACCTTCGGAATCATCAGGACCCGACCGTCGTAGTAGAACGGCGGGACCGGCGCTACTGGCTCGCGACGAATCACGCGGCCCTTGAATACCCAAGCCGCCCGGCACGCAGGGCATTTGTGCGTTCCGTCTGCGGGCCAATCCGCACGCCAGCCACGCACGCCACAGGACGGGCATTCATCAGGCGCTTGCTTAATCACGTCGTACCTCACTCGATAAAGCCGTCATAGAGCATCAGCGACCAGCCGTCAGTTTCGTCTCCGTTGAGAATGATGCCTTCTACCGTTCGGTTGTTGACGCGCCTGCGCTCCTGGAGGAACGTCAACAGTTCTTCCAGCGTGTCGATCTCAATTTCTTCGGACTTGACCGTCCGGAGATTGTCGCTGGCGCGTCGATAACTGAACTTCACGCCTCACCTCCCGGCTTCACGGCATCCCAACCGCACGAATACCAGTTGTGAACCGGAATCCTCGGGTCCGTGCACCGGTCGATCTCGGCGGTCGGGTAGAAACCCGCCCGCAACAGCAGCCGCCGAAGCGTGTCGGTGTCGAATGACCAGCGGTGCGGCGACTCCTGAACCGTGCTGTACAGGAACATCGCGCATATCTCGTCGAGGTCGGCCATCGGTCGGACGGTGCCCTCGGGATACTCGACGCTGCCGTGCTGCTCGACGTAGGCGCGCGCGATCATCCGCGTGTCCGGCACGACGACGCCGAGCTTCCCGCCGGGCACCAGAACGCGGTAGCACTCGGCCAAGAACTTGTCGGCGTCTTTCGGCGTCAGGTGCTCGACGAAGTGGCCGGTGTAAATCTCCTCGACGCTCGCGTCCGCAAACGGCAGTGGCGGCACCTTCGCGATAACGTCCGGCTTGCACTTCGCGCGGGCGTCGAGGTTCGTCCAGCCGGGGAGCGGCCAGTCGCCGCAGCCGATGTTCAGCCTCATTCCAAGACCTTCACGCGGACGCGCATGCCCATATACTGTGTCCCGTTGGCCTCGTGTGTCCCGTACTCGCCGATCGACTCGACCTCGACCGCGTCGCCGCCGAGCGCCGCCGTGACGTCGTTTTGCCCGCCCGGCAGGTACTCGTCAAGCTCCGCGCTCCCGCGCGAGATGTCGTCGAACAAGCGTGCGAAGAGCAGCACGTCAAAGCGATAGTCCCAGCCGTCGCTCATATCGGCCGGTGTCCCGTCGACGAATCGGACGATCGCCGCCGGCGTGCTGATCTGGCGCGGCCAGACGGCATACGCCCGCTGCCCGACGACGGTCGAGAGGCGCGTCTGGATCTCGGTCCGCCACTCGGTTACTGTTGCCATTTGTCTAGCAACTCCTGAGCAACCGTATCGAGCGCCTGCTGTAGCCGCTTGCGCGTCGCGGCGAAGGAGTCCGTGAACCAGCCCAGGGTCTTGCGCCCCTTGCGTGGCCCGCTAGCATAGTGGTACTCCGTCTTCTTGCTGGCATCGAGTGCCCAACCGTAACGGAACCCGTCGGACGCCGTGGCATCGTTTGAAACGTAGGCCCACTCGGGCATTGGGCGACTGTCCATCTTGTCCAGGAAAGCCGAGTCGATCCCGCCGAAGCGGTGAGGAGCGCGGCGCCGCACCCCGGTCAGGAACTCATCCTTGACGGCTGTCAACTCGCGGCGCCACGCATTGGCGTAGAGTGGCACGCCCTGGAATTTAGCTATCAGTTCATCAAAGCCCTTGACGTCGGCCCGAATGTAGAGAGACTGTCGTGCCATCCCTACGCCACCCCCGCCAGCCGGTACTGCTCGACGATCCCCCGATAGCGCGCGTAAGCCGGCCCGGTCGTCACCGTCCCGATGTCCGCGCCGCCCGAGACGCCCGTGATCGGTATCCGCAGGTCGATCTCGGCCCGCGCCAGCGTCGCCTGGACGATGCCGGACGGATACCTGGCCGTCTTCACCGCCGAGCCGTTGTGCGCGGCAGCGGTCGTGCCGTTGACCGCGCGCTCGCAGGTCGTCGCCGATGTCATATAGATTTGCTCGCTGTCGACGAGGATCGTCTGCCCGGCCTCCAGCGTGCCGCCGGCGACGGTCAGCGTCGTCGCCTGGTTGTCGACGATGATCGCGATCGCGGTCGTCGCCCACGGCGCCGCGTTCTCGCCGTCGCCGTGGCCCCAGACGCCGGCGATCCGCGCGCCGCGCCGGAGGCCCTTCGGGAACGAGTGGTTGCCCCGTGGCGCGGTCACGACCTGCCAGCGCGGGTAGGCGTCGGGGTTGGAGTCCGAGGCCAGCAGCTCGTAATCGGTCGTCGCCCAGGTCGTCGCGTAGGCGCGCGATCCGTCGTCGGTGTGGAGCGCGGACACCGACAACAGATCGGGCACCAGCAGGCCGTTGGCGTCGCTGGCGGTGAAATAACGCGTCGCCGTCACCGTGTGGAAGTGACGGCCGGTATCGTCGTCGACCTGCCGGGACGCGCTCTCCAGCAGCCGCAGCAGCCGCACGTCATCGAGCGTGTCGGCGATGCTGAGATGAGCCTTGGCGTAGGGGAGGCTAGAGTAAGTGCCGCGCTCTGCCATTCAGACAGCCTCATTCGGCCGGAGCGGTCGCCCGCCCCGGCCCCGCTAGGACTTAGGTCGCGATCGGATCGAGGATGGCCGAGAGGTCCTCGGTGACGACGCCGTAGAAGTTCTGCGCGAGCGCGCAGGCCGTCGCCGTGATGCCGTTCGCCTGAGCCGCGCCACCGCAGGCGAGGTTGCCCATCACCAGCCCGGTGCCCGCCGCCGCGATGTTGATACACGAGTCTATGTCGGCGGCCGCGTTGCTGATCCGGTTGTCGAGGACGCTGATGGACACGACGTTGCCGGCCGCGCCGATCGCCGCCGTCCCCCAGTCGCCGATCAGGACGTTACGCCGGATGACCGCGCCCTTCGACGTGCCCGGCAGGCTGACGAAGTGCGTGTTGAGCGCGTCGTCCTGGATGGCGTAGCAGTCCTCGACGATCAGCCGATCCGAGCCTGCCCCGGCCGCGCCGAGGACGCAGATGAGGAAGTTCTGGTCGTCGGCCGCCTCGGTGAACCGACAGTTGCGGATCGTGCAGTCGGTCGCGTTGACGTCCAGGCAGGCCGCGATGTCGGCGAAGCCCGACCTGAAATGGATGTTCTCGATCAGGATGTTCGCCGCGTCGACGTCGACGTCGGCGGTCGCCGCCGTCGTCAGGGTGACGGTCGGCGTCAGCGTCCCGTTGCCGAGGCCGATGACGCTGATGCCGGCGACGTCGAGGTCGAGCCCGCCGGCCGCCGCGGCCGTCTCGGTGTGGCCGGGCAGGACGTAGATCACGTC
>DASSAH010000155.1:0-6272 GCA_035685585.1 Coriobacteriia bacterium | reverse complement strand
GCGGTGAAAATCTCGGCGATCAAGAGTATCGCGGCGAGCAGCACCCACACCCAGAACCAGATCTCCACCATCGGCATCCCATCGGTCGTGTCGGCCCGGACAGTCTTCCACAGCATATATGCCCTGAGACCGGCGTCCCAGTGACGCCTGCTGCCAGCCACCTCTTGACCGCTGTGTGTTCGAACCTGAGAATGCACCAAACCGATAGGAAAACTGCGACTTGATGGCGGCACGACCGGGTGCCCAGGAATCGGGAGGCAGCCGAGTGACCAGGGTGTCACAGCGACTCGACTACGCGCTTCGCGCGTTGACCGCGGTTGCTGCCCGGCCGCCCGAGGCGACGGTCGCCGCCGGCGAGATCGCCGACCGGCTCGGGTTGCCGCGCCGCTTCGTGGAGCAGCAGATGACCGCGCTTGCGAAAGCGGGACTCGTGACGAGTCGGAGAGGGGCCCGGGGCGGCTGCGCGCTTGCCCGGCCCGCGTCGACCATCACGATCGCCGACGTCGTCGAGGCGCTCGAGGGCACGGTGCTCGATGTGCCCGCTGTGAGCGATTCGGCGGTGTCGGAGATGTGGGCGTCAGCGGCCGCGGGGTTCCGGGAGGTGCTCGCGGGTATCACCCTCGCGGACCTTGCCCGACGGCAACGAGTGATCGACAGCGAGCGCGCCCCGATGTATCACATCTAGCGGTCCGTGCATCCCTCTCGGCGACACGGTTGTTGCGCGAATGTACATTCTGTTACACTCCGCGCATCCTGCAGGGTGGGATGCTCTGGAGGACAGGAGTTCCCCGGGAGCCGACCGGCGTCCCGCGGAGTTGTAAGTGTGTGAGACCACACATGGAAGTGTGCTGCCACACACGGGAGCGAATGGGAGGAAAGGGATGAGCGTGGTCAAAAGGAGACGCCTGTTCGCCGTCATCGCCATGTCGCTGATGCTGGCGATGGTTGCCACCGGATGTGGCGCGAACGGCGGTACTGGCGACGGAGGCGACGCGGCGGGTGATCTGGTCGAGGTCAAGATCGGCGTGAGCGCTCCGTTCACGGGCGACATCGCGGCGCTCGGGCTGGGTATCCGTAACGGCGCACAGATCGCGATCGAAGAGGCGGCACCCGACCTCGAGGCGATGGGCATCGAGCTCACGATGCTCGCCGTCGACGACGCGGGTGACCCGAAGACCGGCGTCAACGCCGCGAACCAGATGGTTTCGGATACCGCAGTCGTCGGCGTGGTCGCCCACCTGAACTCGGGCATCTCGATTCCGACGTCGGCGGTCTACAACGAGGCGGGCATCGTCCAGATCTCGCCCGCGTCGACCAACCCGGCGCTGACGCTGCAGGGCTTCGAGAACGTCTTCCGTGTCTGCACCATCGACACCGTTCAGGGCTCGTTCGCCGCCGAGTTCGCGTACGACGTGCTCGGCAAGCGGGCAGTCGCTTTGGTCGATGACTCGACGCCGTACGGTGAGGGTCTTGCGGCCGAGTTCGCCAAGGCCTTCGAGGCCAAGGGCGGCGAGGTCGTCTCGCGCGACAAGATCCAGCTCCAGGCGGTCGATTTCACCGCGCTCGTCACGAAGATCCGCGGCAACGACCCCGACATGATCTACTTCGGCGGCATGTACACTGAGGCCGGTCTCCTGAGCAAGCAGGCCAAAGAAGCCGGGTTCGAGGGTCCCGTGATGGGTGGCGACGGACTCTACACCCAGCAGTACGTTGACATCGGCGGCGCCGCCAACACCGAGGGCGACTTTGCGACCTCCGTTGGCCTCCCGCTCGCTGATCAGCCGAGGGGCCTTGAGTTCAAGGAGATGTTTGACGCCAAGTTCCCGGGCGAGGCGATCGAAGCGTACGACACGTACGCATATGACGCCGCTCAGGTCATCATCGCCGCAATCAAAGCGGTGGCCGAGGAGATGGGCGCCGCGGAAGTCGTCACTCCCGCCGGCAAGCAGGCCATCATCGAGGCCGTCGCGGCTACGGACAAGGAAGGTGTGACCGGCGCTATCTCGTTCGATGAGAACGGCGACACCACCAACAAGGCTATCACCGCGTACGTCGTGCGTGACGGCGCGTGGGCTCCGTACGCCGAGTAACGCAAGGGGCGCGTAATTCCGAAGTCAACGATCCGGGCGGGACACGAGTCCCGCCCGGATCGGCGTGAGCGCGGAGCTTGCGCGCCGCTGCACGGTCATGAGAGGCCGTGCCGCCTACACGAACCGTGGATGGAGCACTTGTGTCTGTCGAACTCGGTATCTTCGCCCAGCAGATCGTTAACGGACTGACGCTCGGCGGGATGTATGCGCTTCTCGCGCTCGGTTACACCCTCGTCTACGGCATCCTTCTCATGATCAACTTCGCTCACTCGGAGATGTTCATGTTCGGTGCCTACGTGGGCATGTTCTCCCTTCAGGGGCTGTCGCAGATTCCGTTCTTCACGTCGAGCGGCGGCGCGCTGCTGCTCCTGTACACGCTGGCGATTCTCATCGCCATGGTGCTGACCGGCATCCTCGGCGTCATCATCGAGCGGTTCGCGTACCGGCCGCTGCGCCATGCGCCGCGTCTCGCGCCGCTCATCTCGGCGATCGGCGTGTCGCTGTTCCTCCAGAACGCCGTGCTCCTGTGGGTCTCGTCACGCTCGATACCGTTCCCGGTCCTGTTCGAGGTGCAGACGTTCCAGTTCGCCGGGGCCAACATCTCATCCGTGCAGATCATGATCATCGTCGGCACGGTCCTGCTGATGCTGCTGCTCGACAACTTCGTCTCCCGCACCAGACTCGGCAAGTCGATGCGGGCCACGTCGCAGGATCGTGACACGGCCGGCCTCATGGGCATCGACATCAACCGTGTCATAGCGCTCACCTTCTTCATCGGGCCTGCGCTCGGTGCGGTGGCCGGCATCTTCTCCGGGATGTACTACGGAAGCATCAAGTTCAACATGGGCTTCATCCCGGGCATCAAGTCGTTCACCGCGGCGGTCATCGGAGGCATCGGCAACTTGCGCGGCGCGATGCTCGGCGGGTTCTTGCTGGGGCTGCTCGAGTCGCTGTCGGCCGCCTACATCAGCACCGCGTACAAAGACGTCATCGCCTTCGGGATACTCATCGCGGTCCTGATCTTCAAGCCCGGCGGTCTTCTGGGCGAGTCAGTCTCGGAGAAGGTGTAGCCATGGGAGCGATCAGAACCGGCTTGACGGCGGTAAACGACTTCTTCTCCACACGCTTCGGCCGCGTCGCCTTCTTCTTCGTGCTTGCGGCGATAACGCTGTTCATGCCCGTGCTGTTCCAGGCGGCCGGCAACGCGTTCATGGTGCGTATCTTCGCGCTCGTCGCCATCTATGTGCTGCTGGCGCTCGGCCTGAACATCGTCGTTGGATCGGCGGGGCTGCTGAACCTGGGATACATGGCGTTTTACGCGGTAGGCGCGTACGCGGGGATGAACCTCGGCTTCGTCCTGCAGCAGCTCCTGGAGTACTGGTTCGGCGAGGGCGCCCAGTCCTTCTCGTACTGGGCCATCCTCCCGTTCGCGGCCATCCCGGGCGTGATCGCCGGCATCTTCCTCGGCGCGCCGGTCCTCCGGTTGCGCGGTGACTATCTCGCGATCGTGACTCTCGGCTTTGGCGAGATCGTGCGGATCGCGATCACCAACGACATCGGCGGGCTGACGAACGGCGCCTCGGGTCTTCCGGGCGTCGGACAGAGGGTCGCACCCGCGGCAGGCCAGGAGTGGGTGCGCGACAACCTGTCCTTCGGTACCTTCGTGTTCTCGCGGGACCTGTTCTGGTACTACGTGATTATCGCGCTCGTGCTGTTCGCCATATTCGTGATCACGCGCATCGACAACTCCCGCCTGGGACGAGCGTGGGTCGCCATGCGCGAAGACGAAGTTGCGGCCGCGTCGGTGGGTGTCAACATCCTGACGACGAAACTTTGGGCGTTCGCGCTCGGAGCGGCCTGGGGTGGCATCGCCGGGCACACGTTCTCGTACTGGGTCGGGTTCATCAGTCCCGAGTCGTTCAACTTCATGGAGTCGGTGCTCATCGTCGGCATGATCGTGCTCGGAGGCATGGGGTCGATACCCGGGGTCATTCTCGGCGCGGTCATCATCACCGCGCTGCCGGAGGTCATCCGCGTGCTCGCCGGCTCGCCGCTGCTCGCCGGGGTGCTCACCGTGGAGCAGGTGGCCCTCGTCGGTGACTACCGCTTCCTCATCTTCGGCGCTCTCATGGTTGTGATGATGGCGCTCAGACCGCAGGGCATACTCCCCGAGAAGCGTCGAGCGCGCGAGCTCAGACCGATCGACGACTCTGTTCTCGCGAAGGAAAACCAGCAGCTGTGGGAGGCCGAGCACAAGCGTGACACCGACAGCGACATCATCTAGGCGCACCACGAAAGGCGCTGAACGGACATGGCGATGCTAGAAATCAAGAACGTCACGATGCAGTTCGGGGGTCTGAAGGCCCTGGCGAACGTGGACTTCCATGTGGACAAAGGCGAGATCGTGGCTCTCATCGGGCCGAACGGCGCCGGGAAGACGACGCTGTTCAACCTTCTGACGGGCATCTACAAGCCGACCGAGGGCACGATCGAGTTTGAGGGCACCTCGCTCATCGGTAAGAAGGCCTACCGCATCTGCGTCATGGGCATCGCGCGCACGTTCCAGAACATCCGCCTGTTCGCCAACATGACCACGCTCGAGAACGTCATGGTCGCGCGTGATTCGCGCACGTCGGCGACTCCGCTCATGTCGGTCTTCGGGACGCGTGCGTTCAGGCGCGAGGAGGAGCACACCGTCGACGAGGCGCGCCGGTGGCTGCGGTTCGTCGGACTCGAAGACAAAGTGAACGAGCTCGCCATGAACCTGCCCTACGGCGAGCAGCGCAAGCTCGAGATCGCTCGCGCGCTCGCGACCGAGCCGAAGCTCATCCTGCTCGATGAGCCAGCCGCGGGGATGAATCCGCAAGAGACCGCGTCGCTCACCGAGCTCATCGGCAAGATTCGCGAGACGGGGGTCACGGTACTCCTGATCGAGCACGACATGAAGGTCGTCATGGGCATCGCAGACCGCGTCTCCGTCCTCGACTTCGGTGAGATGATCGCCGAGGGCAAGCCGGAGGAGATACAGCGTGATCCCAAAGTCATCGAGGCGTACCTCGGCAGTGGCGCCGAGGCGCTCGTGGCCGAGGGCTAGGAGGGCGCCGCCGTGCTGAACGTCACCGACCTACACACTTTCTACGGGAAGATCGAGGCCCTGAAAGGCATCAGCATCAGGGTCGAGCAAGGCGAGATAGTGACGCTCATCGGCGCCAACGGCGCCGGCAAGTCAACGACCCTCAAGACCATCTCGGGCCAGCTTGCGCCGCGGCGCGGCTCCATCGACTTCCTCGGCCGGCAGATCGCCGGCATGCCGTCGCACACGGTCACCGGCAACGACATCATTCAGGTGCCCGAGGGCCGCCGCATCTTCCCCCGGATGACGGTGCGGGAAAACCTCGAGATGGGCGCGTTCCTGCGCACCGACAAGGCGCGGGTCGCCGCGGACATGGAGCGAGTGCTCGAACTCTTCCCGCGACTGAGAGAGCGCCTCGCGCAGAAGGGCGGGACGCTATCGGGCGGAGAGCAGCAGATGCTCGCGATCGCGCGCGGCCTGATGGCAGAGCCCAAGCTGCTGATGCTCGACGAGCCGTCGATGGGTCTGGCACCCGTCATCGTCGACGTGATCTTCGAGACGATCCGGACGCTCAACGAAGCGGGGACGACGATCCTGCTCGTCGAGCAGAACGCGGCGATGGCCCTGCAGGTCGCCCACCGCGGCTACGTGCTCGAGACCGGCAGCGTGGCTCTGGAGGGAACCGGCAAGGAACTCCTCCGCAACGAACAGGTCCGCAAGACCTACCTCGGCGAGCTGTGACGGCCTGAGCGCACGCTCAGGCGAGCGGCCGCAGCGCCTCGCGCGCCGCGTCGCGGCCCTCGGCAAGGGCGCGGTCGGCGTCAGGCGGGAGCGCCGCGAGGAGCGAGCCGTCGCGCACCCGCCAGCGGCCCGCCGAGATCACCGACACGAGTGTCGCTCGCCCCGCGCCGCCCACGAAGGCCTCGTACGGGTCGCGCGAGACGTCCGCGCACCGGAACAGGGCGAGGTCCGCGTGGCGGCCCGGCGCGAGCGCCCCGAACGCGTCGCCGACTCCCAGCGCCCCCGCCCCGTCCTCGGTCACCATGCGCGTGACCTGCTCGGCTCCGAGGCCAGGCGCGAGCGCGCGGACCGTCCGAGCCTCCTCCATG
>DASSAH010000154.1:0-1645 GCA_035685585.1 Coriobacteriia bacterium | reverse complement strand
GGCGTCGCTCGGCATCATCACCCACGCGTGCGGCGAGGGGACGTCACCTCTGGGAGGGCGTCGCGCGAGCGTGGCGACCGGAGGGCGCGAGGCGGTCTCCTCGGCGAGCAGCGCCTCCAAATCCTGTGATCGCGCGAGGCGCAGCGGCGTCCGGGGAGCGTAGTGGCTTGCGAGGCGGCCCGGGGTCCGCGGTCCGCCGGTCGAGGGCGCCTCGACAGCCTCCCCGATCAGCTCGGCGATGTCGGCCGCGGTGACGCCTCCGGGACGCAGGACCCGGGGGCGCTCCGACGTCAGGTCGAGGATCGTGGATTCCACGCCCACAGCGCACGGGCCGCCGTCGACGACGTAGTCCACCTCGGCGCCGAACTCGTCGATCACATGCGAGGCTCTCGTCGGGCTGATCCGGCCGAACCGGTTGGCCGACGGCGCGGCGATGCCGCCACCGAACTCGCGCAACAGCGCGAGGGCCACGGGATGCCCGGGGATGCGCAGACCGACGGTGTCCTGTCCGCCGGTGACGGCGTCCGACACGACGGGCCCCCGCTTCAGTATGAGCGTGAGCGGGCCTGGCCAGAAGCGCGAGGCGAGGAGGTGTGCGGTGGGGGGCACGTCCCTCGCCCAGAGGTCGAGCGCCTCGGCCGAGGGGAGATGGACGATGAGCGGGTGGTCGGCGGGACGTCCCTTCAGGGCGAAGACCCGCGCGACGGCCGTCTCGTCGGTCGCGTCGGCTCCCAGGCCATACACGGTCTCTGTCGGGAACGCGACCACTCCTCCGGCCCGCACGATTCGAGCGGCGTGCTCGATGACGGCCTGCGGGACGGGGCACGGCCTCTCATCCGACTGTCCTGTGAGCACGATCGAGTCACCTCGTATCCGTCCGGCACGCAACGCAGTGTACAGGAGACGGCCTTCGGGGTTCGAGACGCCGCGCGCCCGGAATCCGGGTAGAATCACACCGTTGCGTCGACGCGGAGCGAGTCGCACTGCGGTATGCTCGGCGGCGTCACGATATCGGTGCCCATCGCGGACGACACGCCGATCACCCAGGGTCATTCGGAAAGGAGCGGACTGGTGGAACTCTTCGACAAGACGCGGGTCAGCATCATCGTGGAGGAGGCGTTCTGCCCCGACGTATTGAGGCTCATCGATGACTCCGGGGGAAGCGGGTACACGGTCTACCGGGGCATCTTCGGCAGGGGTAAGCACGGGCAGCGTGGCGAGTACGGTGACCTTGACGGCATCTCGGGGAACGTCGAGGTGGTGACCATCGCTGGACCGGAGGTGACCGGTCGCATCCTCGAGGGCATCACGACGCTCATAGACAAGGGCGTGATCGTCATCGTGCACCTTGCTGACGTCAGGGTTGTGCGCGACGACCACTTCGCGTGATCAGGGCGGCTACTCCGCCGCTACGCGTGAGCGCATAGGCGGCCGACGCGCGCGCAGCGCCGCTCGGACGTGTCTCGACACCACCCGGAGGATTGGGTATCATCGGCGTTCTAGCGGTGGGCGGCTCGGTGTGCCGATGGCACTCACTCCGAGGAGCCGTGGGTCGGCAGCGCGCCTCCCGCCGACGCCGGGCCGGGACATGTCTTGAAGCGGTGTGAGGTACGCGCGGCCATGTGCGCGCCCGAGCGCTTCGGAC
>DASSAH010000153.1:0-1628 GCA_035685585.1 Coriobacteriia bacterium | reverse complement strand
CCCCGCTCCATGAGCGCGCTCACCGCCTGCGGGTTATGGATGAGCGGGCCGAGCGAGTGGACGGGATCGCCGTGTGCCGCAGCCTCATGCGCGAGCTCGAGCGCGCGCTCGACCCCGTAGCACACCCCCGCATGCCGAGCTACCCGGACCTCCATGACCTATGCCTCCATCGCACGCGTGCGAGCGGCCAGGATGGCATCCATCACCGCGCTCGTCAGCTGCCGGATCCGCTCTCTCCGGTCGCCTCCCTCGAAGGAGGCGGGTGAGACCGGGGTGCCGAAGACGATCCTTACTCTCGCACATCTCGGCAGCCGAGCGTCAGGAGGAAGCGCGTCGGCGGTCCCTGCTATACCCACCGGAACGACCGGCGCCATGGCACGAAGCGCCAGGTAGGCCACTCCCTCACTCGCCTCGCCCAACCCCCCGTCTTCACTCTCGTGTCGCGTCCCTTCCGGGAATATCCCCACCAGTTCGCCTGACGCGAGCAGGGCGGACGCGTGCGTGAGCGCGGCACGATCGGCGGCTCCCCGATGCACCGGGAACGCGAGCAAGTGGTCGAGGGCCGTGCCGAGGAGCCGGCTCTCCCAGAGTTCGGCCTTCGCGATGAAGTGCACCCGGCGCGGTGATGCGCACCAGAGCAGAACGGGGTCGAGGTACGAGACGTGGTTGCCGGCGAGCAGCGCGCCGGTCGGCGGCACGTTCTCCGCTCCGATGACGCGGGTCCTGAACGAAGCGAGCAACGCCCGTCCGAGCGTCCCGCGCACGACGCGTGTCACGGCGAGGCTCACCGGTGGCGCTCCGCCAGCGCGGCGACGTACTCGACGACCTCGTCGATCGTCATGCCGGTCGTGTCGACCATGACCGCGTCCGGCGCGGGCGTGAGCGGTCCGGTTTCGCGTGAGATGTCGGCGAAGTCACGGCGCTCCAAGCCGTCGCGAACCGCTTCCCGCTCCAGCGCGTGTCCGCGCTCGGACATCTCCGCGTGGCGCCGCCGGGCGCGCTCCTCGGCAGACGCGGTGAGGAACACCTTCACCTCGGCGTCTGGAAAGACCACCGTACCGATATCGCGACCCTCCAACACGATCGTCTCTCCTGCCGAAGCCGCGCGACGCTGCTGCGCGACCATCGCCGCGCGCACGCGAGGAAGCCGCGCAACCACGCTTACGGCCTCATCGGCGGCGGGAGTCCGGATCGCGGCGGTGACGTCCTCGCCGTCGAGTAGCACGGCGGTCGGGGTCGGAGAGCCGTCCGCGTGACAGAAATCGATCTCGATGCGTTCGGCCAGTCTTGCGACGAGCGCCTCGTCGTCCAGCGGCACTCCGCGCACTGTCGCGGCGTACGCGAGAGTCCGGTACATCGCACCGGTGTCCAGGTAGTGCGCGCCGAGTCTCGCGGCGAGCGCCCGGGCTACCGTCGACTTGCCGGACGCCGCGGGGCCGTCGATTGCGACTATCACGCTCTGGTCTCTCCGAATGGTCCGTCCACAGATGATGCCGCCGCATCATAGCATGGTGACCCACGGCTAACCGCGAGCGCCCAACGCTGAGAGGTCGCGGGCAAAACGTGGGTACGAGACGTTGACGGCGTCGAACCCCGTCACCGTGACCGGAGCGTCCGCAACCAAGCCG
>DASSAH010000152.1:0-2717 GCA_035685585.1 Coriobacteriia bacterium | reverse complement strand
CGAGTCGCTCGACCAGGAACGAGCCGAGAAACCCGGCGCCACCCGTGACCATGATGCGCTTGGTCGTCAGGTCGATGCTCACGGCACTCCTTCGAATTCATCCGCCAGCAGGTTCTTCACCAGCCTGGCACTTCCGGTACTCTAGAGTATGCCTCGACGCGCCACAAGGCGCGCCCGGGCCAGCATGAGCCGTTCCCACCGCGCGGAGGTCAGACGATCGACACGTTCGGCGATCCGCATGCTCCGGCGGCGGACCTGGCAGCGGACAAACGCGTCATCGTGCGCAACACGCTGGCCAATGCCGCTGTACGGTTCTTCCAGGTAGCCGCAGCCTTCGTCTACATGCCCTTCCTCATCTCGAGTTTTGGACTCGCCAACTATGGCGTCTTCCTGCTTGCGGGCTCGCTCTCCATCTACCTCGGGTTGCTTGACTTCGGCGTCAATCCCACGGTCGTCAAGCACGTCGCCGAGTACGTGGCACGCGACCGGACGCACGAAATCGCGCGGCTGCTTTCGAACGCAGCGACATTCTACGCCGTGGCCGGCCTGGTCGCCGCCACGTTCCTCGCCCTGTTCGGGCGATGGGGCGTGGAGTACCTCGCGCTGCAGCCAGTCGAGGCACAGCTCGCCACCCGGTTGTTCTACGTCGCGGCGGTGGTGGCGCTCTTCGTCTGGCCGCTCGGCATGGGAGCCGCGGTCCTCAACGGCTTGCAGCGCTACGACCTGACCGCGCAGATCAACCTCGCGGTCGTGCTCGCCAACCTGGTCCTCGTCGCCGTGGTCCTGATCGCACAAGAAGGACCGCTCGTGCTGTTCGCCGCCATGGGCGTGGTCGCCGTCGTTGCGGGCGCCGCCTCATGCGTGTTGGCCGCGAGGCACCTGCCTTCGGTCCGTCCGTCCTTCGGGCTGATGAGCCGTTCCGGCCTGCGGCTCCTCTTCGGGTTCAGCTGGATGGTGTTCATCTTCCAGATAGCGGTGGTCATAGCGGACCAGCAGACCGATCGGCTGATACTCGGAGCGTTCGCCGGAGCCGCTGCCATCGCCCTGTACGAGCCTGCCGCGCGCCTGCACCTGCTGACCGCGGCACTCGCGTCTCTGACGCATTCCGCCCTGATTCCCGCGGCCGCCAAGTTGGACGCCGAGTCACGACCGGAAGCGCTGCGAGCGCTATACCTCCGTGGCAGCAAGTACACGGTGGCGCTTGTGACACCGGTCGCGGTCTCCCTCATCGTACTCGCCCATCCCCTGCTCACGACGTGGCTCGGACCGGAGTTCTCGGGCGTCTCGGGCGCCGCGCAGCTCTTCTTGCTGCCCTACATCATGTATGCGAACCTGGCCGTCGCCTTTCCCGTGTTCATCGGCTCCGGACGCCTGCGCTTCATCGCCCTGTACACGTTGACGAAGTCGCTTGTCAAAGTCGCGCTCAGCCTCGCTCTTGTTGGTGAGTACGGGGTCCTCGGCGTCATCCTTGGCAGCGTCATCGGGGATGCGCTGTTCTTCCCGATCGGGATGAGGTACACGCTGCGTACCTTCGGGATCCGACCTGCCGAGTACGTGCGGACGGTCGTCGTGCCCGCCTACCCGTTGCTGGCCCTCCCCGCCCTCGTGGGGTGGGCGGCGATACAGGCGGGGCTTACCGCCACACTCCCCGGGGTGGCGGTCGCGATCGTCGTGGCGGTAGGCTCGTACTGGGTCCTCACGTACCGCACCGGCCTGACACCGCACGAGCGAGACGACGTCCGGGCCACACTGACCAGCGTGAAGGCGCGGGTATCGCGCTCGCTGCATCGAGGGCGCGTCCCGCGCCGATAGGCGGCGGTCGCCGCTACAGCCGACAGGTCGTCCCAGCATATCGCGCGGGTGGTATGCTCGTCCGGTCGTGGCCGACGCTGCCCGCGCGGGACTTGGAGGTACGTATACGTGAACCCGCTCCGTGAGATGCGCCCTCGCCTCCGAGAGCACGCGGCGTTGGCCCTGTACGGCCGACTCTCGACCGAATCGGACTTCCTGCAGCCCATCCATCACGAAGCGGCCGGCAACGCGGTGATTCGGGACGCGGTCGCGTCCGGACGCCCGTTCTTCGTCACCCGCCTGAGCGCGATCGAACTGGCGACCACGGTCTACTGGCAGCGGTGGAGGAAACGTCGTACGGTGCGGCTCCCGTACCTCGCTCACCAGAAGCGGCTCATGGGTAACCTCGCGGGATTCTTCCCCACCACCGGCACGAGCCTTGACCGGTTCTCGGAGATGCTGATCGAGGCCTGCACTCAGGCGGACGTGATGGCGATCAGCTTTCACCGAGACGAGCACGTCATCGTCAACGCGTGCTGCCCCGGCGCTCGGCTCGTCCAGATCGACGCATTCCACAGCATGTGCTACGAGGAACCGTGGAGTTCCCAGCTCGCCGAGAAGACGGTGCTCGTGGTCCCTCCGTTCGCCCGCTCCATCGAATCCCAGTACCGTGAACGCCGAAGGCAGCTCTATCGCGATCCCGCTGTGTTGCCCGAGTTCGAGCTCAAGACCCTCGTGCCGGTGCAGTCCAGCGCGGGATGCGCCACCACGTACGCGAGCTGGTTCGACGCGCTCGAGCGGACCCTCGAGGCGATCAGCGGACAGGAGTTCGACGTCGCGCTCGTCGGGGCGGGAGCGTACGGGATGCCAATCGGCGCCTTCGTCAAAGGGATGGGCCGCGGCGCCGTGCACATGGGTGGAGCGAC
>DASSAH010000151.1:0-2124 GCA_035685585.1 Coriobacteriia bacterium | reverse complement strand
GGCGGGTCGAACCTGCTCACATCAAGGTGGCGGTCGTCCTCCAGAGGCAGGTCCTCTCCGAGCGCTCAGGCCTCGCGTTCGGCCGAGATCCCGCTCGCCGGGAAGCAGACGTGGTTATCGTCGAGGCGATCCAGGGCGCGGGAGAGGACATCGTCTCGGGCGAGATCACACCCGAGCGCTACGAGTATTCGCCAGCGGACGGCAGGGTGACACTCGTCGGACACCCTTGGGGTACGTGGACCGGCCGGAAGCTGACCGACCGGGAGGTCGTGTTCCTTGCTGGATGGGTCCGTCAGGCGGAGGCTGTCTTCGGTGACCCGCAGGATGTGGAGTGGTCGTTCGCGGACGGGGAGTTCTTCATGCTCCAGTCGCGGCCTCTCGTCTTCGCCCCGGGCAACTCGATGGTCTTCCCCCAGATAGCCGAGCATACCGTGGTCCTCCGTGGCGTCGGCGCGAGCCCCGCTGTCGGGGCGGGGGAGGTCGTGCGGCTCACCGGCGAGCAGATGCAGATCCTGCCCACGGACGCCGTCGTCATCGTCCGCCGGCTGACGAACGACCTCGCGGTCCATCTTCGGCGAGCGGCCGCCGTCATCGCCGATGAGGGAGGCGCGACCAGTCACGGCGCGAACATCCTGCGCGAGTTCGGAGTGCCCACCGTGCTCGGGACCGGCACGGCCACGACTGTGCTCGCAGACGGCGACCGGGTCACGGTCGACGCGTACCGGGGCGTCGTCTATCGAGGTGACCTCTCGGTGCGTCCTGGCGAGATCGAGCATGTCGGGCCGACGCGCACGAAGGTGTTCGTGTCCGTGCTCGTTCCCGAGCAGGCGACCGCTGTGGCCCCTTACGCCGACGGGGTGAGTTCCCTTCGCAACGACTACTTCCTCCTGCAGTCGGGGGTCCACCCGGCCAAGATGGTGAGAACAGGACGCGGCCGCGTGCTCGAAGACGCCATTGCGTCCGGACTCGTGCACACGGCGACACTCTTCTCGGGACGTCCGGTCTGGTACAAGACGCTCGACGCTCCAACGGACGAGTTCCGGCGCCTCGACGGCGGCGATGAGGAGCCCACCGAGCGTAACCCACTGCTCGGCTGGCGAGGGATCGGCCGGGAGCTCGAGGAGCCGGAGATGCTCATGCTGGAACTGCGCGCGGTGATGCGCGCGCTCGAATCAGGCGCGGACAACGTGGCGGTGAAACTCCCGTTCATGCGGTTTGCCGAGGAGTACGAGTGTACGAAGCGTCTCATTGAACGCGCGGGGCTCACGCCGCACGAGGACATCCGGCTCGGCGTCTCGGTCGAGACACCCGGCATCGCGATGTCCCTGCAGGCGATCTGCGACCTCGGGGTCGACTTCGTGAGCGTCGGCGTGAGCGATCTCGTCATGTGCGTGCTCGCGGTGGACAGGGAGAGCGAGCGGGTCGCCGGACACTTCCGGCCGTCCCACCCCGCGGTGCTCGAGGTCCTCGATCGCATCGCGACGACGGCGCGTGCGAACGGTGTGTTCGTCTGCGCCTGCGGGGAAAGCGTCCGTGACGACGACCTGCTGCCGAGACTCGTCGACTTCGGCTACGACGCGGTTGGGGTCTCGCTCCCGTACTTCGCCCCGGTCAGGAAGCGTCTTGCCGAAATCGAACACGACCCCGCCGTCGCGATTCGGCCTGGCAACCCAGCTGACCGCCCCGCCTAGCGCCTGCGCTTGCGCGAACCGTGAGCGCTCCCCTTGCGCGCCCCCTGGCGCAAACGGCCGAGCACCTCGTCGGCGGTCGTGGCCTCCACCTCCGTGCGGAGCTTCACCACCTGGTCACGCAAGCGGGCGGCACGCTCGAAATCCAGCGACTCGGCGGCAAGACCCATATCTTCCTCAAGCGTCGAGATCAGCCTCAAGACCTCGTCCCTGGGCAGTCGCGCAAGCTCGCGCGCGGTTTCCGCAGCCGCCCCAGCGTCGACCTGACCCTCTCGGACGTAGTGCACGATGTCAGCGATCGCCTTCCGGATGCTTTGCGGCTCGATGCCGTGGGCCTCGTTATAGGCAACCTGGAGCGCTCGGCGGCGGTCGGTCTCACGGATGGCGCGTTCCATCGAGTCCGTGACCACGTCCGCGTACATGATGACCTGCCCCG
>DASSAH010000150.1:0-1741 GCA_035685585.1 Coriobacteriia bacterium | reverse complement strand
GAGCCCGGCCCACGCGAGCCATGCGGCGACAACCGCGCTGAGCGCTCCGGTCGCATACGGGGCCCAGCGCGCGAGCCGGTCCCAGAGCCCGACGTTCCCAGCGCGGTCCGCCTCGCACGGCGCCTCCTCGCACCAAAGCGCGACGAGCCGGGCGAGGGAGTGACGGCCCTCGGCCGGGTCGCCGAGGTCATCGAGCAGGTGGTTCGAGAGCGAACGCACGCCTGCGTACCGCTCGGCGGGCACCCGGGAGAGCGCCGCCAGCAGGGTATCGTCGAGCGTTGGCGGCAGGCCGGCCTCGAACTCACTCGGCGCGGGAGCGTCGACGATCCGAGCCTTGAACGCCGCCCCTTCCCACGTCTCGGCGTAGAAGGGGTTCGCCGCGGTCAGCATCTCGTACACGAGCAGTCCGAACGCCCAGACATCCGCGCGCTCGTCGAGCTCCTCGCCGCCCACCTGCTCGGGCGGCATGTACCCCGGCGTCCCGCCCGCCCCTCGCGCTCCGCCGGTCGCCGACGAGAGGGCCGCGATGCCGAAATCTCCCACCTTCACCCGGCCGTCACGCATCACGAACACGTTCTCCGGCTTGAGGTCGAGGTGGAGCACGCCGTTGTCGTGGGCGTACTCGAGCGCCTCGGCGACTGCTTCCACCACCGCCGCCGTCTCATCGAGCGTGAGTGGACCGTCGGCGACGCTCATGAGGTCGGCGAGTGTGGCCCCGTCGACGTACTCCATGATGATGAACGCCTCATCGGCGTCGGTGTCCCACTCATGCACCGTGACGATGTTCGGGTGGTTGAGCAGCGCCGCCGTGCGGGCTTCCGCGAGTCCGGCGAGCGCCCCCGCTCCGCGGCTCCCTCTCGAGCCGAGCGTGAGCCGCTTGATGGCGACCCGCCGCTGCATGCGGGAGTCGTACGCGAGCACCACGGGTCCGTGCCCGCCCTCGCCGAGGACCTCGAGCGCACGGTACCTGTTCAAAATCAGCGGTTGCTCCACGGACTCCCCCGGCCGAGCTCGGACACGCTCATTGTATCGCCCTGCACGAGCGCGCCGAACTCACCGGGCGGCCATCTGCGCCTGGACCCTCCTGGCGACGGCGGCCACCACCGGGACAAGCGCCGCCGTGATGCCTATGGCGACGCCGAGTTCGATCCACACCTCGCGGATCGACCCGCCCATGACGGCCACCGTCCAGATCGGCTCAATGACCCAGTACAGCGGGAAGAGCTTCGCGATCCACTGCGGCCATTCAGGGAAGATGTAGAAGAGCGCCGGGGCGAACAGGAAGATGCCGAGCCCTTTCACGATGCCGAACATGATCGTCGAATCCTTGGCCACCGTGCCGATGAGCAGGCCGATCATCGAGGAGAGCGCCGCGGCCACCAGCACCACCACGATCACCTCGAGCCAGTTCGCGCCGAGCGCCTGGTTGAGCAGCAGCGTCACCGTCGCCATCGTCGAGGCGAGCACCACGCCGAGCGTCCACTTCGCGGCGAGCACCTCGCCGATCGTGACCGGGGTGACGAGCATCGCCATCAGCGTGCCCTGCTCCTTCTCCTCCACGAGGTTCGAGCCCGGGACGAAGATGCCGGCTATCGTGAGGGCGTAGAACACGATCACGGGGATGAGTCTCACCGCGATCGGCAACCCAACCGCTCCGTAGCTCACGACGTCGACCGTCACGGGCGCGGCCCGTCCCTCGATCTCCCGGACGAGATCGAGCGTGGTCACCGTCAGGATGATC
>DASSAH010000149.1:0-8655 GCA_035685585.1 Coriobacteriia bacterium | reverse complement strand
GCGTGCGACGCGGCTCACCGGCGCCACCGCCTTCGCTGGCGCTCAAGCACGACGTCCGCGGCGAGGTTGATGAGGAAGGCGATCACGAACAGCACGAGTCCCATGGTGAACAGCACCGAGTAGTGCAGTCCGCCCCGGACGACCTCGCCGAGTTGCTGTGCCACCGTTCCGGGGAGCGTGCGCACGGGCTCGAACGGCGTCAGCGGTATCGTCCCGGCGAGGCCTGACAGCATGAGCACGACCATCGTCTCGCCGATGGCCCGACCCATTCCTAGGATGACCGCAGCGAAGATGCCTGATGACGCCGCGGGCACCACGACCTTGTACGTCGTCTGCCACCTCGTGTTGCCGAGCGCAGCCGACCCTTGCCGCAGTTCCTGCGGCACCGCATGCATCGCGTCTTCGGCGATCGACACGATGGTCGGCAGCGCCAGAATGCCGACCATGATGCCGGCGGTGAACGCGGTGAGCCCTGTGCTCAGGTCGAACCAGACGCGCACGTTCTGGACGAGGAGCGTGATTCCGATCAGCCCGAGCACCACAGACGGGACGGCCGCCATGAACTCGATGATCGACTTCGCGACCTCCTTCGTGCGCTTTCCCGCGAACTCAGAGATGTAGACCGCGGCCGCCACGCCGAGCGGAACGCTCAACAGAAGCGCGACCGACGCGACCATGAGCGAGCCGGCCATCGACGGCAGGAAGCCGAACTGGGGCGGGTCGGACGTTGGAAACCAGTGCGCGCCGGTAACCATCTCCACGAGGCCCACCTCGCGCAGGGCGGTCAGGGCCCCCGCGAAGAGATAGCCGACGATAGCCGCGAGGATCGCGACCGCGGACCAACCCGCGATCTTGATGAGAGCGCGCACACACGGCTCGGCCACCCGGCTGAGCGCCGAGCGGCCGATCCGTTGCCGTGGTATGTCGCGTGAGAGTCTCTCGGTCACAGGCTAGTCAAGAGGGACGAAGCCCTGGTCCACGACGATCGCCTGGCCGGCCTCGCCGAGGATCCACTCGAGGTACGCAGCCATCACGCCTTCAGGCGTCTTGGCGGCGTACATGTACAGGTTCCGCGAGATAGGATAGCTGCCGTCCCGCGCGGTCTCCACACTCGCCGCAACTCCGTCGACAGCCACAACCTGAATCTGATCCGTCAGGTAGCCGAGACCGACGTACCCGATCGCGCCCTCGTTGCCGGTGACCTCGCTTACGATGGCCTGTGTCGACCCGAGCATCTGCGCGGCGGGAGTCATTTCGGCGTTCTCGTCCTCAGCGGCGACGACGGTCTCCAAGAAGAACTCATACGTCCCCGACGCGGTGTCGCGTGACAGAACCACGATCTCGCGATCAGGTCCGCCGAGCTCGCTCCAGTTCGTGATTTCGCCGCGGTAGATCCTGCCGAGGTCGGCCATGGAAATCTCGGTCACCGGGTTGTCCGGGTGCACGACGACCGCGATGCCATCGACCGCCACCGCCGTCTCATAGACCGTGCCGCCTCCGGCCTCGATCTGGGCCCGCTCCTCGTCTTTCATGTCGCGGGAAGCGTTCGCGAAGTCCACCGTGCCGTTGATCAGCGCGGCGAGTCCCGTACCCGTCCCGCCGCCCTTGACGGCAATCATGACCTCAGGGTTCTCCTCCATGAACGCCTCGGCGAACGCCTGTCCCAGGTTGACCATCGTGTCAGAACCCTCGACCGTGATCTCACCACTGAGTTCAGCGGCTGCCCCGTCTCCGTCAGGAGTCTCGGTCTCGCCTGCGGCACCGCACCCGGCCAGCCCGAGCGTACCCAGCGCGAGCACCGCCGTCAGAGCGAACACATGGATTCTCTTCCGTTTCACAGGCTCTCTCCTCACCTAGCGACAGCAGTATGCGCCGTCGAGAACCCGACGGCAAGGATAATGCTATTCACGGATGGCGCGCCATTGGTTGCACGCATGTTACATATCGATCACGTATGTTAATCCCATGTGAAAACGGTTCAGTGGCCCACAGACCCGTGCGATGATGGCCGAGTGCGCACCGTGGAGAGGACCGGAGATGACCCACATCCTTGTGGTCGAAGACGATCCGATCATCTGCCAGACCGTCGAGTACGCGCTGCGAAGAGCGGGCTTCGAGACGACAGTGTGCCAGGACGGCGCGGAGGCCCTCGGCGTCGCGATGGAACACGCGCCCGACCTCATCCTCCTCGATGTCATGTTGCCGGGCGTCGACGGCTACTCGTTCGCCGAGCAGTTCCGCCGTCACGAGCAGGAAACCGCCATCATCATGGTGACCGCGCTTGACCAGGAGCGCGACAAGGTGCGCGGGCTTGATGCGGGAGCGGACGACTACATCACGAAGCCCTTCTCGATGGAGGAGCTACTCGCCCGGGTGCGCGCGAACCTCCGCCGGGTGCGCGAGCGTGGAGTGCTGGCCGCGAACGGGCCCATACGCACCGGCGACCTTGTGATCGAGCCGGCCGAACTGAGGGTCACGGTCGCCGAAGAACCGGCTCGGCTCCGCCTCAAAGAGTTTCAGCTCCTCGTGGCGCTGGCGAGCAATCAGGGCTGCCTGCAGACGCGTCAAGCGCTCGCGCAACAGGTCTGGGGCTACGAGTTCCTGCCCTCCTCGAGGACGATAGACGTCCACATCCGCCGCGTCAGGCAGGCGATCGAGGAACCGAGCAGCTACTACTACATCCACACCGTTCACGGGATGGGCTACCGCTTCGAGCCTGTGCCGAAACACGAGAACGCTCGCACCGGCGGCGATGAAGCGTGACCGACGTCCTTCTGATCATCCTGTCGTTGCTCGTGGCGACCATGACCTTCGTCATCGTGCGTGTCGCCAGCCGTTCACGGAGGCCGGTCGAGCGTCTCGCGGCCGCCGCTGCCGAAATGGCCGCGGGAAACCTGGCTGTTGCCGTGCCCCAGGAGAGCGGTGACCTGGCGGGTCTGGCGCGGGCTCTCGGCGACGTGCGTGAACAGATGCGCGTCAGGCTGGACGAGCTCGACGCGGAGCGGCGCAATCTGCGCACGGTACTCGACGGACTCCGTGACGCCGTCTTCTTCCTCCAGGGAGAGCGGGTCGTCTTCGCGAACTCCGCCGCTGGAGAGTTGTTCAGAGCGCCTCATGGCGGCTGGCGCGACACCCCGCTCCCCGACGCGGGCTTCCCGGCATCCGTGTGCGAGTTCGTCGTCGCGAGCATGGACACCGATGAGTCGTCGTCGATCGACTGGGGCCCCGATCCCACTGGCCGGACTCTGCGCATCAGCGTGCAGCCGCTCAACCGGGCCGACACCCACCAGCGCGCCATCGTGGTGGTGAGCGACACGACCGAACGGACCCGCCTCGAACGGGTGCGACGCGACTTCGTGGCCAACGCGAGCCACGAACTCAAGACACCCGCTGCGGCCATACACCTGCTGGCTGAGTCAGCAACCCATGCGGCGCGGGCCGGAGAGACGGATGTCGCGCTCGCATTCGCAGTGCAGATCGAACAGGAGTCCGCCCGCCTCGCCAGACTCGTCACCGACCTTCTCGACCTCTCCCGGCTCGAGGCGACCGTCACGTCGGAGCGCCTCACGGACGTCCGGGAGGCGGTGGGAAACGCCACGCTCGCGCATGGACGCTCGGCCAACGAAGCGGGTCTCGACCTTGTCACCGATTTGAGCCCCGTGGACGGCCTCGACGTGTTCGCACGCATCGATCCCACCGATCTCGCCGTCGCCCTCGACAACCTGCTCGACAACGCCATCGCGTACACGGAGCACGGCGCGGTGACCGTGCGGGTCGAGTCAAACCACGACGTGATACGCGTGCGGGTCTCGGACACGGGGGTCGGCATACCCGCGGACGACCTGCCCCGGATCTTCGAACGCTTCTTCCGCGTCGACCGCGCCCGTTCGCGACGCACCGGAGGCACCGGGCTCGGGCTCGCACTCGTAAGACATGTCGTCGAACGCGCGAACGGCACGGTTGAAGTCGACTCCGAGGTAGGCCTCGGCACGACCTTCACGGTCACGCTTCCCCGAGCCTGAGGCCGCGCACAGGCCTACTCGACAGGCTTGCGGGTCACCCAGCCCACGTATGCGGCCACGGCCAGAGTGATCAACGCGGAGCCGAGCATCCACGAAGCGATCACATCGCCGACGTAGTGCACGCCGAGGTAGACGCGCGAGAACGCGACCCCGATCGCAAGGAGCGCACAGGCCAACCAGCCCCACAGCTTCGCCCTCGGCGATCTCGCCATGATGAACACGAGGAATCCGACAACGCCAAAGAACAGGAAGGCCGCAAGCGTGTGGCCCGATGGGAACGCGTAAGTCTCGGGCATCGTTACGCGCGCCAGTTCGATCGGGGGCCGAGGCCGTTCGACGAGAAGCTTCAGCAGACTCATGAGCGCCGCGCCGACGATCATCGTGGCGCTCAGCAGAAGCGCCTCGGCACGCCGACCGGCGATCAGCAGCACCGCGGAGCCTATGACCGTCAGCACCGTCATCGCCACGCCTGAACCGATGTGGGTCACACCGCGGGCGAACGGGTCGAGGGCCTCCACCCGCAGCTCATCCCTGATCGCGTACGACAGGCGTGCGTCAACCTCATGGAACGCCGGGAAGAAGAGCACCGCCCCGGTCAGAAGGAGGAACCCCGCGAGCGCGATGCCCGTCACAGCCACTACGAGACCGGGCTTCGGATCGCGCACCCAGTGGTGTCCGGTCCGCGGCTGCATCTGAGCCTCCTACCGTCCCGCGTCGATCAGCCGCGCGGCGACCTGCTTCTTGCGTGACAGCACGCCCGGCATCCACACAGAGCCGTCGTCCGCGAACGGCACACCGAGTCCACGCTCGGCAAGGCGGATTCTACCCACCGCGATGATCTCGCTACCCTCGCGCACGATGTCGGTCACCATGAGCAACACGAGGTCGTACCCGCGGGCCTCGCGCACGACGTCCATCTCCGAGCGCACGTCATCGAGATGCTCCATGACCGCCGTGGCATCAACGGTCTCGATCTGCCCGATCGCGACGGACAGGTCGCCCACCCGGTACTCTTTCAGGTCGGCCATGACCGCCCGCTTCGCCGAGAACACCTCGCCCGCGGTGCGCGCCTTGAACACTTCGAGTCCGAACTCCATGACGTCGACCCCGGCCGTGGCGGCCAGAGTCGCGGCGAACCTGCGGTCGGCCGCGGTGGTCGTCGGCGACTTCAGCAGAACGGTGTCGCTCAGCACGGCCGAGAGCATCACTCCGGCCATGGGCCGAGGGACCGGCAGCCCGAGTTCCTCGAAGCGCATCGCGACGACCGTCGCGGTCGAACCGACGGGGACGTTCAGGAACAGGACCGGTCCAAACGTCTGGATGTCGCCGATCCTGTGATGGTCGACGATCTCGACGACCTCGGCCTCTTCGATTCCGGGAGCCGACTGAGCCGACTCGTTGTGGTCCACGAGGATGACCTTGCGCCGGATCCCCCGAGCCAGGTTGGTACGCGTGATCATGCCGATAGGCGCGTTGGCGGCGTCCACCACGACCGCCTCGCGGTGGGCCGAGCCGAGCAGGTCCTCGCGAGCCTCCGACAAGAGCATGTCCGGCTCGAACAGCACGACCGCCGTGTCCATCACAGCACCGACGGTGTGCGAGAGGTTGACGAGCCGCGCGGCCGCGAACGTGTCGCGCGCGGTCAGGATGACCGCGGCGCCCCGCTCCCGCGCGATCTCAAGCACCTCGGACGCGGGCGGCCTACCGCCGGTCACGATGAGACAGGCGACTCCCGCCTTGAGCGCCATGGGCTGCGACCGCTTCCGGTCACCCACGATCAAGGTATCGCCCTCTCGGATGTACCCGACCATCGTCTCCGGTTCCATGGCGCCGATGAGCACGGCTCCCGAGAGCACCGCGTCGGGGCTCCCCTCGAGCAGCGTGCCGTCGACCACCGCGGCGAGGTGTTTCACGGCGACCGGCACACCGGCGAAACCACGCATCTCGGTCTCGTCGAGATACGCCTCGGCAAGGATGCGCTGATTGACCAGCCCGCGCACCCTGCCCTCCTCAAGGACCGGCAGGGCCCGCACCCCGCGCTCGCGCATGATGCGGCCGGCCTCAAGCATGGTCGCGTCCGCCTCGACACTTGCCACGTCGTGCGTCATCACGTCCCTGACGCGCATCCTGACGTGCGCTATCTCCTGGGGAGGCTCGACGCCGAAGCGCTCGAACACCCATCGCGTCTCGGGTGGCAGGGGTCCGAGCCTCACGGGCACGTACACCCGGTCCGCGTCGGTGAGGTTCTTGAGGTGGGCGTAGGCAACCGCCGAGCAGATGGAATCGTTGTCGGGGTTCTTGTGGCCGAACACCAGGACAGGACCCACGGGCCGTTCACCTCCTCCTAGCTGGCGCTCTCAGTCTCGCACGTTGCGCAGCGGGGCGAAACCGGCGAGCAGCTTCCTCGTCCCCGCGGAGTCAAACGCGACCGTCAGCCGATCGCCGTCGACGTCGACCACGACTCCCAGGCCGAACACCCGGTGCTCGACCCGGGCGCCCGCCTCGAACACCTCGCGCTCTTCGGCCGAGACGGGCTGCCGCGGTTGCCCGGACCCGAAGACGCGCCCGCCTCCTCCATGTCCACCGACGCCCTGAAGCGAGCCGCGCGATGCCGCGCCCCGGCGCGTGAATCCCGTGCCCGTCACGCCCACGGACCCGAGGCCCGCCCCCACGATGTGCTCCTCGGGAATCTCACGGATGAAGCGGCTCGGCGGATTGTGCTGCGTCGCGCCGAACAGGCTACGGGTATGCGCGTGGGTCAGGTACAGCCGCTCACGCGCGCGCGTGATGCCGACGTACGCGAGGCGCCGCTCCTCCTCAAGGCCGGACTCGTCGAACATGGAGTTCGCGTGGGGGAAGATCGAGTCCTCAAGGCCGACGATGAACACCACGGGATACTCGAGCCCTTTCGCCGTGTGAACCGTCATCATCGTGACCGCGCGCTCCCCTTCCACGAGGGAATCGACATCCGCGCGCAGCGCGACCCACTCGGTGAATGCGGGAAGCTCCGCGTCAGGGTGAGCCGCCACGAACTCGTCCACGACGCCGATGAGCTCCCGGATGTTCTCGACGCGTCCGTCGGCGTCGAACGTGCGCTCCGCTTCGAGCGCCGACACGAGACCGGATAGGCCGATGATCTCCTCGACGGTCTCGCGCAGGTCGCCTCCGGCCTCAGCCCGCAACCTGATCGCGTCGAGAAGCGTGAGGAACGCTCCGACGCGGGCATGCGGACCGCTGGCGAGCGCGCTGTCAGCGACGGCGTCCCGCAACGCCCGCTCGAACGGGATTCCTCGCGAGGCCGCGTCGTGTTCGATGCGGGCGACCGTGCTCTCGCCGATGCCACGCTTCGGCCGGTTGATGACACGCTTCAGTCCGATCTCGTCGGCCGGGTTGACCGCGATCTTCAGGTACGACATCACGTCACGGATCTCCGCGCGGTCGAAGAAGCGTGTGCCGCCGACGATCTGGTAGGGCACGCCGGTGCGCAGGAAGACGTCTTCGAGCACACGTGACTGGACGTTGGTCCGGTAGAAGACGGCGACGTCGGCGTATGAGCGGCCTTCCTCGCGCAGCAGACGCTCGATCTCGGCGGCGACAAAGCGTGCTTCATCGCGCTCGTCGGTGGCGTAGTAGCGGCTTATCGCCTCGCCTCCCGCATTCGCGGTCCAGAGCGTCTTCGGTTTGCGGCCCTTGTTGTTGGCGACGACGGCGTTGGCGGCGGCAAGGATCGTCGCGGTCGAGCGGTAGTTCTGCTCGAGGCGGATGACCGTCGCTTCGGGGTAGTCGCGCTCGAACTCGAGGATGTTGCGGATGTCGGCGCCGCGCCACGAGTAGATCGACTGGTCGTCATCACCGACCACCATGAGGTTGCGATGCTTCGACGCGAGCAGGTTGACGATGCGGTACTGCGCGTGGTTGGTGTCCTGGTACTCGTCGACCAGGACGTAGCGGAACCGGCTCCGGTACGCGTCAAGCACTCCGGGGTGCTCGGCAAGCAGCCGATGAGCCTCGACGAGCAGGTCGTCGAAGTCGAGCGCATTCGCTTCGCGCAGGCGAGACTGGTAGCGCCTGAAGACCTCGGCGGCCTTCTTGTCGAGCGGGCTCACCACGCTCGCGGCGTACTCGGCAGGCTCGATGAGCTCGCTTTTCGCCGCGGAGATCCGGCTCGCGACCGCCGCGGGGGGGAAGCGTTTCGGATCGATCTCGAGGTCCTTCATCACCGAAGCGATCATGCGCTTCGCGTCGTCGGCGTCGTAGATGGAAAACGACCGGGTCACTCCCGCGAGCTCGGCGTCCGCGCGCAGGATTCGCACGCACATCGCATGGAAGGTCATCACCCACAGGGAACGCGCGCTCGGGCCGCACATCGAGCCGAGGCGGTGGCGCATCTCCTCGGCGGCCTTGTTGGTGAACGTGATCGCCACAATTTCGGCAGGGGACACGCCGAGGTCGGCGATGATGTGCGCGATGCGGCTCGTGAGCACGCGCGTCTTGCCGGAGCCAGCCCCCGCGAGCACGAGGAGCGGCCCTTCCGTGGTCATCACCGCGTCACGCTGGGCAGGGTTGAGGTCGTTGAGGTTCTTCGCCATGGGGCCTGTAGTGTACCCGCTCGCGTCGGCGCATGACAGCGGCG
>DASSAH010000148.1:0-2385 GCA_035685585.1 Coriobacteriia bacterium | reverse complement strand
GTCTGTCCTCGCCGGATCCAAGACCTTGAACGCCTGGGTGACGTAGGTCTGCGCGTTCTCATCGATCTCGCGAGCGGAGAGCGGCGGTCGCATCGAGTTGCGCCCCGAGGGGTCGCCGATCAGCGCCGTGAAATCGCCGATGATCAAGACTACCTGATGGCCGAGGTCCTGGAACTGTCTGAGCTTGCGGAGCGGAACCGCGTGACCGAGGTGCAGGTCGGGCGCTGTGGGGTCGACGCCGAGCTTGACGACGAGCGGACGGTCCTCGGCGAGCCGTTCCCGCATCGCGTGGCCAGGCACGATCTGGGCGGTGCCGCTCTCAACGACGCGATGCTGCTCGTCTGCGGGACGCACGACGTCAGGACTCCTCTCCGCCAGCTGGACCACGACCGCCTTTCGGCATGCGGCTCGCGTGTCATACTCTATCACTGCAACCTTCGCTCGAGCGGCCAGCGGCGCGGACGAGCGGCTGAGGCAGAAACCCCTGACGACAGGCGACATGAACAGACACGGCGACAAGACACCCCGCGGATCGGGCGCCGACCGGAATAGCGGTCGGCGCACTCCGAAGCCGCGTCCGAGAAGTGGCTCGGCGAAAGGCTCCCGGCGCGTCAGCGCTGATGCGACGTCCCGCGCGCGGACCGTTCGCGACGACGCCCGTGCGCGCGCGCCAAGAACTCGCCAGGCGCGCGGGCGACCGCGCCCCGGACCGAAATCCGCGTCAGGGTCCGGAGTCCGGCCCCCGCGTCGGCGACGCATCCTACGACTCACAGGCGTCTTCGTAGCGGTGATAGCCCTGACACTCGCAACAGCCGGTGGGCTCTGGTATGCGTCCATCGCGCGCGGTCTGCCCGACCCCGGTGGCGAGGCCCGCGGACGAGACCAGACCTCCGTCGTCTTCGACCGCAACGGCGAGGAGATCACGAAGCTCTACGCCGAGCAAGACCGCACGGACCAGCCCCTCGAGAAGATGTCCGAGTCACTGCGCGATGCGGTCGTCGCCACCGAGGACCAGCGCTTCTACGATCACGAAGGTGTCGACCCGATCGGCATCGCGCGAGCCCTCTGGGTCAACATCCGGACCCGCGCGGCCACGCAAGGAGGATCGACGATCACGCAGCAGTACGTGAAGAACGCCTTCGTCACCCCCGACGTGACGCTCGAGCGAAAGGTCGCGGAGGCCATCCTCGCCTATCGGATCGAGAGAGACCTGAGCAAGGACGAAATCCTCGAGCTGTACCTCAACACCATCTATTTCGGCCATGGCGCCTACGGCGTAGAGGCCGCGGCGCAGACGTATTTCGGCAAGAGTGTGGCCGACCTGGATCTCGCGGAATCCGCCACGCTCGCAGGGGTCATCCGCTCTCCTGGCCGCTACTCCCCCTACCTCGACCCCAACGCCTCACACGCCCGGCGCGCCACGGTGCTCCAGCAGATGACCGACCAGGGCATGATCACAGAGGCTGAGAGAGCCGAGGCCCGCGACCGGGAACTCACGCTCGCGGGTCTCGACGCCGACGAGGGCGCGATCGCACCGTATTTCATGGAGTACGTGAAAGCGCAGCTCGTGGATGAGTTCGGCGCGGACGTCGTCTTCCGCGGAGGGGTGTCGGTCACCACTACGCTCGACCTGCGGATGCAGCGCGCCGCCGAACAGGCGGTCGCCGAAGCGTTCGACGCCCCGGACGACCCCTCGGCAGCGCTGGTCGCGATCGACCCGAAGACCGGAGAGATCCTCGCGATGGTGGGCGGCCGCGACTTCGCGACCCAGCAGTTCAACGTGGCAGTTCAGGGCACAGGACGCCAGCCGGGCTCGGCGTTCAAGCCCTTCGTCCTCGTGACCGCGTTGCAGGAAGGAGTCTCTCCAGAGCAGACCTTCGAGGCCGGTCCAGCGGAGCTCTCCCTCGCGAGCGGACAGACGTGGGAGGTGACCGGCGCCCGTGGAGAACGCACGGGTCCTCAGCGGCTGCGTGAGGCCATGGAGCTTTCCACCAATTCCGTCTTCGCGAGGCTCATACTCGACGTGGGTCCGTCGGACGTGGTCGAGACCGCCCATACGATGGGAATCGAGAGCGACATGACTCCTGTGCCGGCAATCGCCCTCGGAGGACATGAGAAAGGCGTCACGCCGCTGGAGATGGCGACGGCCTACGGCACGCTCGCCGCGAACGGGAGGCTCGCGCGCCCATACAGCATTGCGTCTGTCACCGGCCCCGAAGACGAAGTCCTGCTCGAGATGACTCCGTCGGTCACCGAGGCCCTCGATCCGGCGATCTCCTACCTCGTGACCGACGTGCTGAGCGGCGTGATCTCCCGCGGGACCGGCTCGGCTGCTGACATCGACAGACCGGCCGCTGGCAAGACCGGCACTACGCAGGGATATCG
>DASSAH010000147.1:0-6556 GCA_035685585.1 Coriobacteriia bacterium | reverse complement strand
TGTGGCGTCCTCGAGCGTGAGGAAGCAGGTGCGCTTTCCCGAGCGCGTGCGCGGCGTCTGCGCCCGCTCGCGCACTCCGCACACGCGCACTCTCGTGCGGTCGGGCAGCGCGCGCAGGTCGCGCGCGAACGTCACGCCGCGCGCGCGCAGGTCGGCCTCGGCGAGGTCGAGCGGGTGGCATGTGAGCGAGAGACCGCAGAGCTCGAGTTCGGCCGAGAGGCGGCGGGCGGGCGGCCACCCGCTGATGTGAGATGCGTCCTCCACCGGGCGTGCCGGACCCGGGGCGAGCTCGAGCACGTCGTCGCCGGCCACGCCCTCGCGGGCGAGCACCGCTTTGAGTTCGGGCAGGAGCGCGAGCATCTCGTCGCGCGTGGGTGGACGCCCGTCCGGAGCGTCCCCGCCGTCCGTCATCCCGAGTCCGTCGAGCGCGCCGATGCGCACGAGGCTCTCGGCGGCCGGGGCCTCGGCGCGCGTGCGGCGCAGGAAGTCGGCGAGGTCGCGGAAGGGCCGCACCGCCCGCTCGCGCTCGATGGCGCCCAACAACCGTCGTGTCATCTCGTGCACGTCGCGCAGTCCCACGCGGATCGCGCGGCCGTCGTCCTCTACCGCGTAGCGTACGTCCGAGGCGTTCACGTGCGGCGACAGAAGCTCGATGCCATGGCGGCGCGCGTCGTTCGCCACCAGGCGCGGCGTGTAGAAGCCCATCGGTTCGTTGTTGAGGATGGCGCACGCGAACTCGGCCGGATAGTACGTCCGCAGCCATGCGCTCGCATAGGAGATCACCGCGAAGCACGCGGCGTGCGCCTTGTTGAAGCCGTACGCGGCGAACCCCTCCAGCTGCCGGAAGACCTCGGCGGCCACATCGCCGTCGACGTCCCGTTCCACCGCGCGTTCGATGAAGTGTGCCCGTATCTCGTGCATCTCAGCCCGGCTGCGGCCTCGCGTCATCGCGCGGCGCAGCGAGTCGGCTTCGGCGAGGTCGAAGCCGGCCACCGCGCGCGCGACGAGCAGCACCTGCTCCTGATAGACGATCACCCCGTAGGAGTCGGCGAGCACGGCTGCCATCGCGGGGTGCGGGACGGCGATGGGCTCGATGCCATGACGTCTGCGGATGAACGGCGTGATCATCTCGGCCTCAAGGGGTCCGGGCCTAAAAAGCGAGATCGCGGCGATGATGTCTTCGAACCGGCTGGGCTTCAGACGCGTGTTGAGGTTGCGCTGCCCGCTGCTCTCGAGCTGGAAGACGCCCACTGTGTCCGCGTTCGCGACCGCTTCGTAGACGCGCGGGTCGTCGGGCACGAGGTCGAAGGGCTCGGGCACGGCGTCCTCCCCCACGCGCGCGCGGGCGAGCGCGACGGCCTCGGTGATGGCCGAGTGCATGCGCAGGCCCAAGATGTCCATCTTCACGAGGCCGAGCGCTTCGATGTCGTCCTTGTCGTACTGCGAGACGACCACACCTTTTGCCGCCCACTGCAGCGGCGTCCAGATGTCGATGGGCTCGCGCGTGATGATGAAGCCGCCTAGGTGCGTGCCGAGGTGCATCGGGCAGGAGTCGAGCTGTTCGGCGAGCTCGACGAGGGGTGCGTGGCGCGACTCGCGCAGCGGATGGTTCGCACACTCGGGATAGGTGGCGAGCACCTCGCGCAGACGGCGCGCCGAGACCCACGGCAGGTAGCGCGAGAGCGCGTTCACCTCGGCGATCGCGTGACCGAAGGCGCGCGCGACAGTGCGCACCGCGCCTCGCGCCGTCATCGTGTTGACAGTCGCGACCATCGCGACGTGCTCTGAGCCGAAACGGCGGTAGATGAAGTCTATGACCTCGTCGCGCCTCGCCGAGTCGAAGTCAACGTCGATATCGGGCATCTGGCGGCGCGCGGGGTTCAGGAAGCGCTCGAAGAGCAGGTCGTGGGCGATCGGGTCGGCATCGGTGATGCCGAGGGCGTAGCTCACGATGCTGTCGCCGGCGCTCCCCCGTCCTGAGCAGCGGATGCCGCGCGCCTTCGCGAAGTCGACGATCTCTTTGACCACGAGGAAGTACTCGGGGAAGCCGAGTTCGTCGATGACGGCGAGTTCGTGCCACAGGCGCGCGGCCGCCTCGGGCGTGACAGGGCGGTCGCGCCTTTCGAGGCCGCGCCACGCGGCCTTCGAGAGGGCCGAGCAGGGTGTCTCGCCGCGAGGGACCTCCGCCGCCGGGAAGTGGAATCCGCCGAGGCCGAGATCGAGCTCGCAGCGCTCGGCGATCGCAAGCGTCGCGTCGCACGCCTCGGGGCGCGCGGCGAACAACCGCCGCATCTCGGCGGGGGGTTTGAGCCAGAGCTCGGCGTTCGGGCGCTCGTAGGGGCCGGGCAGGCGCATGCGCGCCGACGCGGCCGAGAGCACGTCGTGCAGGCGCGCGTCGGCGGCCCGCAGGTAGTGGACGTCGTTGGTCGCCACGACCGGCAAAGCGCATTCCTCGGCAAGCGAGGCGAGCGAGGCGATGTAGCGCGGCGAAGCGGGCGTGAGTAGGTGCATGAGCTCGACGTAGAAGTCCCCGGGCGCGAAACACGAAGCGAGGCGCGTCAGCGCGCGCCGGGCCCGCGTGGGGCGCTCGGCCAGCACGGCGGCTCCTACCTCGCCGTTCGGACACCCGCTCAGGCCGATGAGTCCGTCGGCGAGCTCCGCGAGGTCGGCGAGAGTCACGATGCTCGGCTCGGTGCCTGAGCGCACGTGGGCGCGAGAGAGCAGGCGGCACAGGTTGCGGTAGCCGCCGATGTGAGCGACGAGCAGCGTGAGGTGGAAGCCTGCGCCGGCCGCGCGTCCGAACCCCACACTCGCCGGCCGCGCCAAGCGCTCGCGCGGCGGCAGGTCGCCCTCCACGCCCTCGATGCCGGCCGTCTCGACGACGACCTCGGCGCCGAGGACCGGCCGGATGCCCGCCTCGCGCGCCGCGCGGTAGAAGCGGATCGCGCCGTAGAGGCCCTGGTGGTCGGTCAGCCCGAGCGCGCCCATACCGAGTTCACCGGCGCGCGTGATCAGCTCGGCGAGGCCGACGGCACCGTCACCGAAGCTGAAATGCGAGTGCACGTGCAGGTGGACGAAGCCCGAGGCGCTCACGGCGCTCCCTAATCGAGCACGCCGAGGAGGAGCCAGCCTCCGCGCGCGCGGTCGAATCCGAGGTCGTACGTGCCGCCGTCAGCGACGACCCGCCAGCACCGCAGGCTCACCGCGTGCGCGGCGTCCCACCACATGCGCTCGACCGCCCACGTCTGCACCACGCTCTCGACGTCGTAGACGCGCGAGCGCCACGCGAACGCTGCTGGCGCGCGACGGATGGCGTCCCATGTCGCGGCGATGGGTTCGACGACGAGCTTGCCGAGTCCCGCACTCCCGGGATGCGCGAGTTCGCTAGCGGGCACGAACCAGGGAGTCGCGCGCAGGTCCTCGATGACGGGCGCGCGGCCTTCGCGGCTGGAGAACAGGTCGTCGGCGCGTCCCTCGGCAAGGGGCGTGTACTGTTTGATAGCGGTGTCGCGTCCCACAGGAGACCTCTCGACGGGGTCTCCACGATACCGAACATATGTTCGGTATGACAAGAGGCGTCACGCCGGTATCCCGTGGCGCGCGACCCGGTCACCACCAGCACGGAGCGCGCTAGCAGTGTCCGTGTGGGCCGAGACCATCGTGAGCGTGAGCATCGACCTTGTGGTGCTCATCGCCGGCGCACTCCTCAGGATCGACGTGGACGACCGAATCCGAAAGGTACGGCAGACGATGCAGGAGCCGGTGGCGCGCCTCAACGGCGATCTCGTGGCCTGCGGTGACCGTGAGTTTCCCGTCGATCGCGACCGAGACCTCCGCCAGCATCCGATGGCCGAGCCAGCGAACGCGCACCCCCGTCACCTGTTCGATTCCCGGAAGGTCGCCCAGCTCGCGCTCGATTTCGGAGACGACCTCCGGGTCGACCCCGTCAGCCGCTCGCGTGAGGACGGTCTTGCCCGACTCCCACACGATGCGCAGGATGGCGATGGTGATCGCCAGTCCGACGAGCGGGTCGGCCAGGGGAAAGCCGAGCCAGACGCCAATCACGCTGGCCAGTACGGCGAGGCTCGTGAGCGCGTCAGCGCGGGCATGCTGCCCGTCGGCGACCAGTGCGGCGCTGGCGATCTCCTCACCCACGCGGATGCGAAAGCGGGCGACCATCTCGTTGCCCACGAACCCGACGATGGCAGCGACCGCCACGGCCCAGAGGTGCTCGACCGGCTGAGGATTCAGGAGGCGGTCGATGGCGTGGGTGCCGGCAAGCATGGCGCTCACGAGAATCGTAAGTACCACCGCGATCCCCGCGAGGTCTTCGAAGCGGCCGAGCCCGTAGGTGAAGCGGCGGGTGGGCGCTCTGCCCGCCAACCTGAAGGCGATCCAGAGCGGTATCGCTGTCCCGGCGTCTCCCAGGTTGTGCATGGTGTCGGCAAGGAGGGCGACGCTGCCCGTGAAGACGACCACAACCAGCTGGAGCGCGGCCGTGATGGCGAGTACCAGAAGCGACCACTTCACGGCCCAGATCCCGCGCTCGGCGGTCAGCAGTGCAGGGTCGACCGCACCGTGCGTGTGAGGTCCAGGCCCGTCGTGGCTGTGCGCGTGTGCCTTCACTACCGTCCTCCCTGGTTCGGCTCGTTGCAGCAAAGACCGGATGCCACTTGACACAGAGTGCTCCCGGCACTATTACTTTCCATATGATAACTATTGTCGCCTGATAAGGAAGTGAGCGCAATGGCGCATCACGCCGAGCGTCTGGCGCGCATCATGCCCTTGATGCACCACATCGTCTCCCACCTGGGAGTGCAGTCGACGCCTTCGGGCAAGCGGCTTGGACTCACCAACACGCGGATGATGGCGCTCGCGGCGGTCATGCACGGCGATGGGCTCGCGATGTCGGACCTCGCGGCCGTTCTCGACTTCCCGGCACCGCTCGCGACCCGGACGGTCGACGAACTCGTAGAGCGCGGACTTCTCGTGCGCGCGTCGGACCCGTCCGATCGCCGTCGAGTGCTCGTGCGGGCGACTCCCGCTGCGCCGAAGGCATTCGACGAGGTCCACCGGGACGCCGCGCTCCTGATCGGTCACGTGCTCGAGCGGATGACCGATGAGGAGGCGGACGCTCTCGTCGTTGGCCTGGAGGCGCTGTCTCGCGCGATGCACGCGCCGGGCGGACCGCTCGCGCCCCACGACCACCCGTAAGCCAGGGATGATCGCTCGCGCCAAGAATCGCGCTGCCCGCGATTCGTCGGGCGCCACCTTCGTCATGGCGGGCGACCAGGAGATGCCCTTCGAGGCAGACGCCTTCGATGCGGTCGTCAGGCGTGTCCTACTCCCCGCCGTGGTCCCCCGGGTCGACGAGGATGCGTTCCGCTATGTCGCGCGCGAGCGCGTGCCTCGTCCCATTCACGTCGATCAGGAGCGGCCCGTTGAACGGGGCGATCTCGCACACGCGCACGCGGGCACCCGGATACATGCCGAGCGACCCGAGGTACGCGAGCATCGGCTCGTCGTCCTCGGCGACCTGGACGACGCGAGACGTGCGCCCGCTCTCGACGTCGCAGAGCGGGACCCCCTTGACGGGGACGATGTCCCCGGCAGCGGACGGTATCGGGTGTCCGTGGGGACACATCTCCGGGTTGTCGAGAAACACCTCAAGGGCCTCCATGACTCGCGGGGAAAGCGCGTGCTCAAGCCGGCACGCGTCTTCGTGAGCCTCTTCCCACCGCAGGCCGAGGGCGTCGACGAGAAACCTCTCGGCGACCCGGTGCCGGCGGATGATGTCGACGGCGAGGGCCTTCCCTTCATCGGTAAGGACGACATCCCCGCCGGGTCTCGTGATGAGACCGCGCGACTCAAGGCGCTTCAGAGTCGCCGTCACCGTCGGGCCTGAGACGCCGAGCGCTTCCGCGATCGGCGTGGGGCGAACCGTCTGTCTCGCGGAAAGCTTGTAGATCGTCTCGAGGTATTCTTCGAGGGTCTCCGAGGGCATGAGTCGTCTCCGTTCGATGCCGGTCACAGGAGGCGGTTCCACAACTTAGTATACCCTAAGTTTCGAACACGCGTGGCCTTGCCCGCTACACAGGCACCGTCCTGGCATCATCGTCCCGTCGCGCCGCTCAGAAGCTTTGGAGTACCGCGTGGCGACCCATAGGAACCGCTTGTCACTTCTCTCGGAATTCGGCAGAAATCCCCTTGACCGCACCGACGGGTACCGGTAACGTGTGAGGCGTCCCGAGAAGTCGGATCAGGCGAGCACCGAAAGGTCGCGTACCAGTAGCCGCCGACGGAGGACCGCAAGGACGGGTACGACGCGAGTTGACCCAACCGAACGGTGTTTCGTCGGAGGGAAACGGGAAGCGGCGGATTAGGCGCCACGCGGGCGAGGTTTCTCGGGACACTTGCGTGTTCCGGCACCACTTCGGGTGCTGCCCCCTCCCTATCCCCGATAGGTTATGCGTGCGATCGGGGACTCCCAGACGGACACCTCGGCGATGCTCACCCGCGCCCCAACAGTCCGGGCGAGCGCGTCGTAGATCACGCG
>DASSAH010000146.1:0-9873 GCA_035685585.1 Coriobacteriia bacterium | reverse complement strand
CGTCGCGGGCGCCCTGCTCGTCTCCGCGGTCTGCATCGCGCTCGTTGCGCTCCTCGCTCAAGAGGCGGGGCACGGAGCCGACTCCCTGCCGGGACTCATGATCGGGATGGCGGCCTTCACGGTCTCAGGCGTAGTCATCGGCGCGCAGGCCGAGCGCGCGCGCCGCCACACCGAGGTCCTCGAGGAGACCTCGATCCTCGACCCGCTCACCGGACTCAGCAAGCGGGAGCACTTCGAGCGTCGTCTGACCGAGGAGACGCGCCGGTGCGAACGGTACGGCCTCACGTGCGCCGTGCTCATCGCCGAGGTCGAGTGCTTCGACGAGTTCAGGGAACAGTTCGGCCACTACAAGGCCGGGCTCCTCCTCGAGCACCTCGGTGACGTGCTGCACGTGAGCATCAGGGACCACGACATCATCGGGCGCTACGGACCCGCCTCGTTCGCCATCCTCCTCCCGTTCGCCGACGCCCCCCGTGCCGAGACGGTCGGCGCGCGCCTGCGTGACATCGTCACCGAGACGGAGTTCGAGGGCGACGTGCTCGAACCGGTCGCGCACTGCGCGATCCGGACCGCTGTGGCGAGCTACCCGGACGACGGCTGCGAGCGCGACGCCCTGCTCGCCGTCGCCGAATCGAGGCTGCGGGAGGCCCACCGATGAAGACAGCGCAGGCCTCGAGCCTTCTCTTCGGCTTCTGGCTCGTCCTGGCGGGCACGGCGACCCCGCTCGACATCGCGCTCGGCGTGCCCCTCTCGCTGGCGCTCGGCTGGTGGGCCGCCCGCTTCCTGTGGCCCGAAGACGCTCCCGCGCTCACGGCGCGTCAGGCGCTCCGGTTCGCGCTCTACATCCCCCGGCTGCTCGTCAGCGTGGTGCGAGCGGCGTTCCAGGTGGCCGAGGTGGTGCTCGACCCGCGCCTTGCGCTCGAGCCGGTCACGACCTGGCACCGGACCTCCTTCACGCGCACGGTGACCCGCGTCGCGTACGCCAACTCGATCACGCTGACACCCGGCACGCTCACCGTGGACCTCGATGGTGACGCGTTCTACATCCACTGCCTTGCCGAGCGCTTCGCCGACGACATCGCCACCGGCGAGCTCGAACGCAGGGTCTCGCGCGTCTTCGAGGAGTGACGAGTGATGGAAGCCTTCTTCTGGGGTGTGGCGATAGCGATGCTCGTCAACGCGTTCGCCTGTCTGTGGCGCGCGACGGCCGGCCCGACGACCGTCGACCGCATACTCGCCGTGAACGTCATCGGCACCAAGACGCTGGTCATCCTCGTGGTGCTCGCGCTCGTCTTCGGCAGGGACATGCTGCTCGATGTCGCGCTCGTCTACGGACTGCTGAACTTCGTCATCACCGTGAGCGCCGCGCGGTTCTTGGAGACCGGACGCCTCAAGACGGACTGGCCATGATCACCGTCGGCGACATCCGTGACGCGCTGACCGTCGTACTCACGAGCGTCGGCGTCTTCTTCTTCGTTGTAGGGACCGTCGGGCTGTTGCGCCTGCCCGACTTCTTCACGCGCTCGCACGCGACGAGCAAGTGCGACACGGTCGGCGCGGGCACGCTCCTGCTCGGCGTGGCGGTCTTCAACGGAGCGGAGCCGTCCACGCTCAAGATCCTCCTCCTCGCCGCACTCGTCCTGCTCTCGAGCCCCACCGCGAGCCATGCGCTCGCCCGCGCCGCGCACCGCACCGGCCTCGCGCCGTGGCGCCCACACGAGGAGGACGAGCGATGAGCGTGGTCTTCGACATCGTGTTGCTGCTCTTCCTCATCGGGACCGCGCTCACGGTGGCCCGCACCAAGAACCTCGTCGCGGCGGTCGTGATCTTCTCGTCGTACGGGCTCGGCATGTGCCTGCTCTGGCTGCATCGCGGGGCCCCCGACGTGGCGATGACCGAGGCGGCGGTGGGCGCCGGGATCACCACGGTCCTGTTCCTCGTGACCATCGGCAAGACGGCGAGGCGAGAGAAGTGAAGAAGGCGGCCACGGCGGCGCTCCTCATCGTCACGGCGATACCGATGCTCATCGGAGTCGCCGCCCTGCCGCGGCACGGCGATCCGCAGGCGCCGGTGCACACCGGGGTCTCGGCCCGCTACCTCGAAGGAGGCGCCGCGGAGGGCGGGACCCCCAACATCGTCGCGAACATCCTGCTCAACTACCGCGGACTCGACACCGCGGGCGAGGTGATCGTCATATTCACCGCGCTCGTTGCCGGACTTGCCGCGCTGCTGACCGCTCCGCCGCTCTTCACCCGCGCGCGACGCATGCCGCCCGCCGCCCGTGCGGCTTCCGCTCCGCCGGTCAGCCCCGTCGTCGGCTTCGTCGTACGGTTGCTCGCCCCGTTCATCGCGCTCTTCGCCATCTACATCATCGTCCACGGACACGCCAGTCCCGGCGGGGGGTTCCAGGGCGGCGCCATCCTCGGCGGGCTGTTCGTCGTGCTCACGATAGTGCTGGGAGAGGAGCGCGCGCTCACGCTCATGCCGCGGGCCGCCGCTCCCTGGATGCAGGCGGCGGCGGTGATCGCGTTCGTCGCGGTGGGCGTGATCGGGGCCGCGCTCACCGGCTACTTCCTCGGCTTCCCCGTCGAGACCATGCATCTGGCGGCCAAGCTCATGATGATCGCCCTCGAGGCCGGCATCGGCCTGGGCGGCGCGGCGATCTTCGCCACCCTCTTCCTTGAGATGGAGACAGCCTGATGTTCGAGGCGCTCTGGGACAACCGGGACTACGTCGCCGCGGTCGTGCTCTTCTGCATCGGCCTGTACGTCATCATCGCCAAGGACAATCTCATCAAGAAGCTCCTCGGGCTGAACATCATGGAGACGGCGGTCTTCGCGTTCATCGTCACGGTCGGCGTCGTCGACGGCGGCGAGCCGCCCATCCTCGGCCCCGGCGCCACCCCGCCCTACGCAAGCCCGCTGCCTCATGCGCTCGTGCTCACGGGCATCGTCGTCGCGGTCTCGACGACCGCGCTCGCCTTGAGCCTCATCATCCGCATCCACCGGCAGTGCGGGACCATCGAAGCCGACGAGCTACGGGAGATGGAGTAGGGTGTACGACTGGCCGCACTGGCTGATCGTCGTGATCGTCGCGCCGCTCCTCGGCGCGGCGCTCACCCCCGTGGTCTCGCTCGGTGACCGCCGTGTCGCGCCGTGGTGGGCGCTCGGCGTCATGACGGTCACCTCCGTGGCTGCGGTCATGCTCGTGATGCGGGTGTCCGCCGAGGGCCCCTTCTCCTACCTGCCCGGCGGATGGCGACCACCGTACGGCATCGAGCTTCGGTTCGACGAGTTCAGCGCGTCCGTCATCGTCATATGTCTCATCGGCTGGCTCGCGGTCCTGTTCTCGCTTCGCTACATCGAGTGGCAGCCGGGCATGGCGAAGGCACGCGTCCCCTACTACTACGCGCTGCTGCTGCTCAACCTCGGCGGGATGAACGGCTTCGTCGTGACCGGGGACCTGTTCAACCTCTTCGTGTTCCTCGAGATCCTCTCGATCTCCTCGTACGCGCTCGTGGCGGTGAGCGGCGAGCGGATCGCGGAGATGGCGGCGTTCAAGTACCTCCTCATGGGGGCGATCTCCTCCCTGCTCGTGCTCTTCGCGGTCGGCGTCATCCTCAGCGTGACCGGCACCCTCAACATGGCCGATGTGGCGCGCCAGCTCACCGGAAGCGCACACGCCACGCCGGCCGTCTTCGCGCTCGGCATGTTCACGGTCGGCTTCATGGTCAAAGCGGCGCTGTTCCCGGTGCACATCTGGCTCCCGGACGCGCACGCCATCGCGCCGAGCCCGGTGAGCGCGATCCTCTCGGGGCTTGTCGTCAAGATGGGGATCGTCGGCATGGTGCGCCTGTACCAGATCTACAACACCGCCGGCCTGATCGACCTGCGCGCACTCAACGAGGTGCTCATCTGGCTGGGCGCGCTCTCCATCGTCATGGGAGCGTTCTTCGCGATCTTCCAGGACGACATCAAGCTCATGCTCGCCTACTCGACGATCTCCAACATCGGCTACATCGTCATGGGGCTCGGGCTGTCGACCCACTACAGCGTCATCGGCGGCGTCGTGCACGTCTTCAACCACGCGCTCATCAAAGCGGCGCTGTTCTTCGCCGCGGGCGCGCTCATCTACCGCACCGGACTGCGTACGCTCACCGCCCTGCGCGGGATCGGGCGGACCATGCCCGTCACCTGCTTCGCACTGTCGATCGGCGCGATCTCGATCGTCGGGATCCCGCCCACGGCGGGCTTCCTGTGCAAATGGTACATCGCGCTCGGAGCGTTCGAGGCCGACCGCCCGCTCTTCGGCTTCGCGCTCATCTTCGGGGCGCTGTTCATCTTCATCTACTACATCCGCATGGTGAACGCGTTCTACTTCCAGCAACCGACCCGCCCCGAGGTCCTCGAAGTCTCGGAGGCGCCCGCCTCGATGCTCGTACCCACGGTCCTGCTCGCCGCGCTCTGCCTGATCATGGGCATCCTCGGGCGCGTCCCGCTCGCCTTCATCGAGCCGGGCGCCACCCGCTTGCTGGCTCCGCTCGGAGGGTGAGATGGAAGTCATCGACATCAGACCGGCTCTCGCACCGGCGATCTCGTTCGCCTGCTCGGCCATGGTCTTCCTCCTCGGGTCGAACCGGTTCTGGCGCAGCTTCTGGATGCTGTCCGCCTCGACGCTCAAGCTGGCCGTCGTGCTCTCGATGCTGCCGAGTTCGCTCCAGGGCACGGTCTACGTCTACGACCTCATCGAGTTCACGCCCGGGATCGGGCTGGGGTTCCGCGCCGACGCGCTCGGCATGTTCTTCGCGGCGGTCTCGTCCACGTTGTGGCTCATCACGACCGTCTACGCGATCGGCTACATGGGCAAGAGCGAGCACCGCGTGCGGTTCTTCGGCTTCTTCTCGCTCTGCGTCTCGACCACGGTGGGCATCGCGTTCGCGGGCGACCTGCTCACGTTCTTCCTGTTCTACGAGATACTCACGATCTGCACGTACCCGCTCGTCATCCACAATGAGACGCCCGACGCCCTCAAAGCGGGGCGCAAGTACCTCATCTACACGCTCATCGGGGGTGCGTTCATCCTCATCGGCACGGTCGTCGTCTTCGACGCCGCCGGCACGCTCAGCCTCGGCCAGCCGGGAATCCTCTCGCACGCGGCGGGAGTTCACACTCTCGGGCTCATCTTCGCGCTCCTGATCACGGGCTTCGCGGTCAAGGCGGCGATCATGCCGCTGCACGGCTGGCTGCCGAGCGCCATGGTCGCGCCCACGCCGGTGAGCGCGCTGCTCCACGCGGTGGCGGTCGTGAAGGCGGGGGCGTTTGGGATCCTGCGCACCGTCTACAACGTGTTCGGGGTCGACCTGCTGGCCGATGTCGGATTCACCGTCCCGCTCAAGTGGGTGTCGGCGTTCACCATCATCGTGGCGTCGCTCGTGGCGATCTTCCAAGACGACCTCAAGCGCCGCCTCGCGTACTCGACGATCAGTCAGCTCTCCTACATCGCGCTGGCCGCGGCCATGCTCACGCCGCTTTCTGCCGCGGCGGCCATCGTGCACATCACCAACCAGGCGTTCGCGAAGATCACGATGTTCTTCGCCGCCGGGGCGATCCAGCGCACGACCGGCAAGACGAACGTGCACGAACTCGCCGGCATCGGCTACCAGATGCCGTGGACGATGGGAGCGTTCACGGTCGCGTCGCTCAGCTTCGTCGGCTTCCCGCTGTTCGCCGGCTTCATCACCAAGTGGTACCTCTCGCTCGGCGCGCTCGAATCGGGCGAGTTCTGGGTGCTCGCGATCATGATCGTGAGCTCCATGCTCAACGCGGCGTACTTCCTCCCCATCGTTTACCTGGCGTTCTTCAAGGCGCCGCCCGGCACGACGCTCAGGGTGGCCGAGGCCCGGCCCACACTGCTCATCCCGACGCTCGTGTGCGCCGCGTACGTGATCGCCCTCGGGACTATGGCCGAGGTGCCCGGCATGCCGTTTTCGCTCGCTAAGGCCGCCGTCCGCTTCGTCTTCGGGATGTAGGGGGTGGTATCGTTGGAGCCCGCGGTGGTCACCTCGCTCATCCCGCCCGCGGCGGTCTTCCTGCCGCTGCTCGGCGCGTTCGCCGCCCTGCCGCTCGGGCGCATCTCCGAGCGGGCGCGCGTGATCGGGCTGGCGGCGGTGGCGGCCGCGACGGCCGCGCTTACCCTCGCGGTCATACCCGGAGTCCTCGCCGGCACCGTCTACGAGGCGCATCTCGTCCGCCTCACGCCCGAGATATGGATCCACCTGCGCATCGACGCTCTCGGGGCGCTCTTCGGAGCGACCGTCTCGGTGCTCTGGCTCATCGCGCTTGTCTACTCCGAAGGCTACATGCGCGACGGCCACCGCCTCGGGCGCTACTACCCGTTCTTCATGCTCTGCCTCGGATGGACGCTCGGCGTGGCGTACTCGGGGAACCTGCTGACGTTCCTCATCTTCTACGAGCTGTTCTCCATCCTCACCTATCCGCTCATCGTCCACGAGGAGACGCCCGAGGCCATCGCGGCGGGGACGAAGTACATCATCTACATCCTGGTCGGCGGCAGCATCGTGCTCATCGGGGTCGTCTTCACGTTCTTCCTCGCGGGCGAGCAGACGTTCGTCGCCGGGGGGATACTCGACGCGTCAGCCGACCGCACCTCGCTTCTGCTGATCTTCTGGTGCTTCGTCGCCGGGTTCGGGGTGAAGGCCGCCCTCGTGCCGCTCCACGGGTGGGTGCCCGACGCGCATCCGGCGGCGCCCGCGCCGTTTTCCGCGGTGCTGTCCGGCGTCATGGTCGCGGCGGGGTCGTTCGGCATCACACGCGTCGTGTTCCAGGTGTTCGGGGTTGACCTGCTCTTGGAGCTCGGCGTGATGCCCCTGCTCACAGCAGTCGCGGCGTTCACCGTGCTCTTTGCGGCCGTGCTCGCGGTGGGCCAAGATGACCTCAAGCGCCGGCTCGCGTATTCGACGATCAGCCAGATGGGCTACGTCGCGCTCGGCATCGGGCTCCTCGGCGTCGACGCCGTGACCGGAGCGCTCGTCCATATCAGCAACCACGCGTTCATGAAGGGGACGCTCTTCCTGTGCGCGGGGCTGTTCATCAAGCGCCTGGGCATCCGCCGGGTGAGCGAGATGGCCGGGGTGGCCCGTCGCATGCCGGTGACGACGGCCGCGTTCGCGCTCGCCTCTCTGGGCATGATCGGCACTCCGCCGCTGTCCGGCTTCATCAGCAAGTGGTACCTGGGGCTCGGCGCCCTTGAAGCGCAGCAGCCGCTCCAGCTCGCCGTGCTCCTCGGCGGCGCGATGCTCGCGGCGGTCTACCTGCTGCCGGTCGTCTACTCGGCGTTCTTCAAGCAGCCGCCCCCCGTCACCGGTACCGAGGACTCCGGGGCACGCGAGGCGCCGCTTTCGATGCTCGTCCCGACGGTCATCGCCGCCTCGCTCACGATCGTGCTCGGGCTCGCGGCCGCCGTCCCCGGGCTGCCGTACTCGCTCGCCAGGCTCGCTACCGAGACGTTCTTCCGCTAGGAGGAGCGCGTGTACGAGAGCGGCCACATCGCGCACCACCCGCTGCCGGTGCTGCTGGTCCTCTTCCCGCTGGTCTGCGCGGCGCTCGTGACCCCGCTCGGCCGCTGGCGCGAGGACGCGCGCAACGCCTTCATGCTCGTGGTGACCGGCGGCTCGCTCCTCGGAGCGGCAGCGCTCGTCCCGCTGGTGCGCGCCGAGGGCGTGGTAGGCGTGCGGGTCCCCGGGCTCCTCGGCACGTTGAGCTTCGCGGCCGACCCGTACGCGATGCTCTTCGCGGTCTTCACGACGTTCCTGTGGTTCTGCGCGACCCTGTACTCGCTCGACTACCTCGCTCATGAGCACAAGCGCGACCGCTACCACACGGTCAACCTCGTCGTGCTCTCCGCGATGCTCGGCGTCGTGCTCGCGGGCGACCTCGTCACCTTGTACCTGTTCTTCGAGGCGCTCGGGCTCGTGGCGTTCCTCTTCGTCATCCACACCGAGACTGCCGAGGCCAAGCGGGCGTCGGTGACCTACTGGTGGATGACGGTCCTCGGGGGGTTCGCGCTCATCGCCGGCATCTTCCTCACATACGCGCTGGGTCACACCGGCGCGATCGGGCCGATACCCTTCGAGGGGCCCGCCGGGACGCTACGCTGGGTCACGTTCGGGCTCCTGATCGCGGGGTTCGGTGTGAAGGCGGGCATGCTGCCCGTCCACGTGTGGCTCCCCGACGCCCACCCGGTCGCGCCGTCCCCAGCGAGCGCGTTGCTCTCCGGCGTCATGATCAAAGCGGGTGCGTACGGGATCTTCCGCACGGTAAGCGCGCTCTTCCGGCCTGAGGTCGTCGAGGACCTCTCGGCGGAACTCTGGGCGGCGACCGCCGATTTCGGGCTCGTGGTGCTGTGGCTCGGCATCGTGACCATGGCCGTCGGAGTCACGCTCGCGCTCGGCCAGTCCAACGCCAAGCGCATGCTCGCCTACCACAGCGTGAGCCAGATGGGCTTCATCCTCACCGGGATCGGAGCGGCCGGCTACCTCGGCCCTGACGGCGGCATGGGTATCGCGGGCGGACTGTTGCACGCCACGAACCACGCGCTCTTCAAAGGGGCTCTCTTCCTCGGCATCGGCGCGGTGTATTTCCGCACCGGGGAACTCGACATGTACAAGCTGGGGGGCTTGTGGCGAAGGATGCCGCTCACGTTCGTGTTCATGCTCATCGCCTCGGCGGGAATCACCGGCGTGCCGCTCTTCAACGGATTCGTGAGCAAGTGCCTCATCCATCACGCGCTGGTCGCGGCCTACGAGCTGCACCATGTGTTCGCCCTCGACGTCGCCGAGATGGTCTTCGTGCTCACGTGCGGAGGCACCGCATGCTCGTTCATCAAGCTCATGGGATTCGTCTTCCTCCGCCCGGCCACACGCGAGTACGGCCCCGAGGTGCGAGAGGCGCCGACACGGATGCTCGCCGCGCTCGGCCTGCTCGCGGTGCCGATCGTCATGATCGGCCTCAGACCGCACGTGCTCCTCGAGGGCGTCTTCGCGCCCGGGCTCAAGACCTGGGCGCTCAGCACCTACCCGCTCGACTACTTCATCAAGGAGTACTTCCTGAGCCCCGCGGACCTGCTGGCCGTCGTCACGGCGTTCGTGATCGGCGGCGTCATCTTCACGCTGGGGATGCGCTTCGGACTCTTCCACCTGCACGCGCCGGCCTGGGCTCGCGTCGGCCACTGGTACACGCTCGCCGCCGCAGGCGTCGTGGGCGCGTGCGGTCACGCCGCCGGCTGGTACGATCGCTGGATCGCGGCTGTCTCCCGGGCGCTGCGCGCGGTCAGACTCGCATACCGCTCCTCGTACGCGCGCTCCTCCCGCAACTGGCATCGCACCGTGGCGACCGTCCTGACCGGCGCGCCGGGGCCGCGCAACCGCCACTTCATCCAACGTGCGTACGTCGCGCTCGAACGCGAACGCCAGTCAACCGTCCGTGCCGCCGTCACCAGCGCGCACCAATGGCTTCGCGCGAAAGCCGACCTCGACCCGGCGCAGATCCGCCCCCGGATCGAAGCGGTCCGTGACATCGCCGCGTACATGGCGCGGCGGCAGTTCAACCAGCGGCTCGACATCCTTGCCGACATGGTGAGGACCGGCGAGCTCGAGACCGCCCAACGCCGGTTCGACGATGTTCTTGCGCAGGTACGCTGCTTCCGCAGCAACGTCGCGCATACCTCGATCGAGCTGGCCGAACGGCGCATCGCCGGACACGAGGTGGTGCGCGAGATCTCCGCCGAGGTGAACCGCATCTCCGGCGAGGAGCGGTTCGACCGGCGCCTGCGGGAGGGCGGGCGCCTCATGCGCCC
>DASSAH010000145.1:0-8860 GCA_035685585.1 Coriobacteriia bacterium | reverse complement strand
AAAGTGGGCCAGGCGATCTCAACACGCACGGATGTGATCACGCCGGCGCTCGCACGGGAGCTCAGGAAACTTCAGGACGAGGTGCCGGCGGAGCCTTTCGACACGGTGAGAGCGGTCATCGAAGCCGAGCTCGAGGCGCCTCTCGACGAGCTGTTCGCCTCGTTCGACCATACGCCCGCCGCCGCCGCTTCTCTCGGTCAGGTGCACTGGGCGACCCTGCACGACGGCTCGGAGGTGGCCGTCAAGATCCAGCGGCCCGACGCTCGCCCTCAGGTCGAGGTCGACATCGACATCGCGCTCACTCAGGCCCGGTGGGTCGCCGAGCACACCGATGTGTTCGGCACGATGGACATCGTGGCCATCTCCGAAGAGTTCGCCGAGGCGGTACGACACGAGCTCGACTACACGCGGGAGGCGCGCAACGCGGAGCGCCTGTGGCGCGCGTTTCGCGATGACCCGACCGTCGCGTTCCCAAAGGTCCACTGGGAGCGCACCTCGAGCCGGGTGCTCACGCTCGAACGTCTCACCGGCATCCGGATGAACCGCGTCGACCTGCTCGACGAAGCGGGGATGGACCGGCCCGAACTCGCGAGGCGCGGCATCAACTGCTTCCTGCGCCAGATGTTCGAGCTTGGCTTCTTCCATGCCGACCCGCATCCCGGCAACTATCTTGCGCTCCCGGACGGACGCGTCGGCTTCACCGACTTCGGCCGCGTCGGCACGATCTCCGAGGAATCGCGCGAGAGGTTCGTGGACCTCGTGTGGGGGGCGGTCAACCACGACCCGCGCACGGCGGCCGACACGCTCGTGGCGATAAGCGGCAAACCCGACGTCGACGAGATCGTCCTCTACCGAGAAGTCGCGCGGCTCATCGGCAAGTATCACGGTGTGGAGCTCGGGCGGGTCGACTTCGGCGAGCTCATGAGCGAGACGCTCGGGCTTATCCGGGGACACGCGCTCGGCGTGCCGAGCGACTTCGCTCTGCTCATCAGCACGCTCGGGATACTTGAGGGTGTCGGCAGGATGCTCGATCCCTCGTTCGACTTCGCCTCCACGGCCAAGCCCTACGCTGACAGGGTCGTCAAGGAACGGATGCGCCCGGATGTGGTGCTGCGCAAGGCGTCGAGTACGCTGCGCCATACGCTGCGCGTGCTCGAAATGCTGCCGGACGCCACCGAGCGGGTGCTCCGGCGCGTGTCCCGAGGCGAGGTGCGCATCTCGGTGCGTCCGACCGGCTACGAGCGACTCATGTCCGACCTTCACGAACTCGTGAGCAGGCTTGCGTTCGCGCTCGTGGTCGCCGCGCTGGTGATCGGGTTCTCGACGCTGCTGAGCGTGACGGGCGCGCCTCCGTGGGTGAGGCTTGTCGGCGAGATCGGGATGATTCTCGCGTTCGTCGTGACGATCTGGTTCTTCGCCTCCATCGTGCTCTCGAACATCCGCCGCAAACGGTAGGCCCGGCGGGTCCGGAGCCGCCCGGTCCCGAGGCCGCCGGGCGCGGCGTGGCGCGCTACCGTTTCTGCTCGCAGAAATACCCCTCGCCTGCGGTCAGCCGGTCGACCGGCGCTCGCACGAGCGTCGGCGCGCCGCTACGGCACGCGGCCTTCATCTCGGCCTTGCGCCCGTCCGGCTCGTAGCGCTCGGCAGTGTCGACCAGTCCCGCGACGACGCCGGGGACCCGTGCCATCGGCATCCCGGCGGCCATGAGCCCTTCCTCCCAGCCGGCGACATGGCGCGTGCCCGAGCACAACAGCGAGACGCTCACGTCGCCCGTCGCGTGAGGACGCGCGGTGCATTCGGCGCAGATGCCGTGCATGCCGATCGATGCCGAGTGGACCGTGTCGCCCCGGTATGCCAGTGCCTGGACGATCCGCATCGCGCCGTACGGGCTTATCGGCACGATCACGACGTCCGGCGGCGAGCAGGTCTCGAACCGTGCGAGCGGGGCGACGGCGACGCCGGCGGTGTCCGAGAGGATGGCGACGCCGGCGAGGACGGACGTCGCCGCTTCGCGGTCACGGTACAGACCGCAGGTCACGTAGGTCCGCACGAACTCCTCGTCGCGAAAGCCCGGCTCCAAGCCGAGCGTGCGGGGCGACGTGTCACAGGCGATGTCGTCCCGGTCGAGCTTGAGCGCGCCGCCGAGCGCGGCGGTTCTGACCGCGGCGCAGTACGAGAGCGGGCTGTCCGGCCGGGGCAGCGGCGACGCGTCGAATCCGGCGCGGTCGCGGAAGAGCCGCACGCCGACAGGCTCGTACGACAGCAGGAGCGCGGTCTTCAGCGCGTCAGCGAGTTCGCGGGGGGAGGCGTCTGTCCAGGCGGTCATGTGATCCCCTTCAGAGCGAGCGGTCCACGATCAGCGCGAGCAGGATGGCGGGTACGGCGCCGTGCGCCACGACCGCGTTGTTGAACGATCCGATGCCGGAGAGTATCGCGACGCCGAGTCCTCCGGCCCCGACCACGGCTCCGAGGGCCGCGGCGCTCACGAGGATGACGAGCATCGTCTTGATCCCCGTCATGATCACGGGCAACGCGAGCGGAATCTCAAGCTGGCGGAGGCGCTGTGGTCCGCTCATCCCCATCCCCTTTCCGGCTTCGACCACGTCGGCCGGTACGTTCTCGAGTCCCGCGACGACGTTCGCCATCACCGGAAGGATGCTGAACAGCACGAGCGCTACGAGGACGGGGGTCGACCCGTAGCCGAGCGAGGGCACGGCGATCGCCATGATCGCGACCGACGGGACCGCCTGCCCGAAGGTCGCCACCCGATCGACGACCCCGCGCAGCGCCCGGCCTCCCGGAGTCGCGACGAATAGGCCTGCCGCGGCGCCGATGGCGACCGCCAGCACCGCCGCCACCGTTACGAGTTCGAGGTGTTGGGCGAGCAGCCGCGGCATCGGCGTGCGCTCGTAGGTCAGCACGTCGGCCCCCGGGAAGAGCGCGGAGAGCACGGTCTCCACTCCGGGGGTGTAGAACACCCAGAACGCCAGCGCGCCACTGAGCGCGACGACTGTCGGCCAGTTTCGCTTGATGCCGGGTTCGTAGGCGCTCATCGTGTTCTGCGCACCCCCGTGACCACGTCTTCGATCGTGAGTCCACCGGCCACGGCTCCGTCATCGCCGATGACCGCCACGCATTCGGCTCCCTCGGTGACCATGAGGGCGAGCGCGTCGCGCAGCGTGGTCCCCGACTCGATGCGAGGCGCCCGGCCGTCTGGCGCCTCACGCAGGGGGAGGTCGGTGACCCGGTGCCGGGAGAGGACGTGCAGGCCGAACTCGGGTCCGAAGAACTCTTTCACGAACGGTGCGGCGGGCGCCCGCCAGAGTTCCTCGGGCGTGCCGTCCTGAACGACGCGGCCTTCGCACATGAGCACGATCCTGTCGCCGAGGAGGACCGCCTCTTCGACGTCGTGCGTCACGAACAACACGGTCTTGCCGAGCCGCCGGTGCAGCTGCGCGAACTCTCGCTGCAGGTTCTCGCGATTGATGGGGTCGAGCGCGCCGAACGGCTCGTCCATCAGGAGCACCGGCGGGTCCGCCGCGAGCGCGCGCGCCACTCCGACCCGCTGCGCCTCGCCCCCCGAGAGTTCCCCCGGCCGCTTCGCGGCGTACGAAGGCGCGAGCCCGACGAGTTGCAGGAGCTCACGAACACGGGCCTCGACGAGGGAGCGCTCCCAGCCCAACAGTCGTGGGACCGTCGCGATGTTGCGCTCTACGGTCATGTGGGGGAAGAGCCCGACGCTCTGTATCGCGTAGCCGATGTGGCGGCGCAGCTCGTCCGGCGGGGAGGCGCTCACGGGACGGCCGTCCACCAGGATCTCTCCGGCGTCTATCTCGATCATCCGGTTGATGGCCCGAAGCGTCGTGGTCTTCCCGCAGCCGGACGGGCCGAGCAGCACCGCGAGCTCACCGCGACCGACGACGAGGGAGACGCCGTCGATCGCGGTGCTCGCACCGTAACGCTTGACCACGTCGCGCAGCTCGATCACACGGCGCCTCGCGCCGCGCCTACACGCCCCTCAAGCCACCTGATCCCTGTGTCGAACGCAAGCGCCAGCGCGACGATAGGCGCCACGCCGACGAGCACGAGGTCCATGCTCGTCTGCTCGAGTCCGAAGAACATCACCGCGCCGAGCCCCCCTCCGCCGACGAAGGCGGCGACTACCGCCCCGGCCGTGCTCTGGACGAGCGCCACCCGGACGCCCGCCAGGACCACCGGGAAGCCGAGCGGCAGTTCGATCTCGGCGAGCCGCCTGTGCGGGCTCATGCCCATGCCGACGGCCGCATCGACGACGGCGGGGTCGAGCGCGCGGATGGCCGCGACGGTGTTGCGCACGACGGGATAGAGCGCGTAGACGAGCAGCACCACGAAGACAGGCGCCCAGCCGACACCGGCGACCCCGAGCGCCCCGAGCGGTTCGACGCCACGTCCAAGCGCGCCGAACACCGGCATCATGAGGCCGACGAACGCAAGCGCCGGGAACACCTGGCCGATGTTGAGCGCGCCCATCACCGGCCCTTCGATGCGGCGGTACCGTTCACACGCGATGCCGAGCGGTACCCCGATGACGACCGCGCCGAGGGTCGCCCCGAGCGCGTAGAACAGGTGGGCCGTGATCTCTCTCGCCAGGAGGTCGCGCGCGAGTGCCAGCTCCCGTGCGATCCCCAGGTCGCTGAGCGCTCCCGAGAACGCCACGGCTGCGAGGGCCGCGACGGTGGTCCCGGGGACGAGTACTCGGCGCCAGAGAGGCGCGCCGTCCGTGGCGGCGGCATGATGCACGAGGTAGAGGCCGAGAAGCGAGACGTAGAAGCTCCATCCGAATGAGGTGCGCGCCATCGGCCCTTCGCCCGCGGCATACTCGGTGGCCGCGACTCCCGACGCCCACAGCGTGCCCGCGAGGATTCCGGCGCCGAGGAGTCCGCGCGCGAGCGAACTCCGCCGGGCGGGGGAGATGAGCGCCAGCCCGCCGACGAGCGCCCACGCGAGCAGAAGTAGCCAGCCGACGGTCCCGAACGCCTGCAGGCCGGTGAGCGCCGTGCCGTCGACCACGCGGTTCGGGCGAAGCGAGAGGTACGGGCCGAGCAGGAGCGCGAGCGCGCCGAGCGCCGCTCCCGTCACCCCGATGAGGGCGGGCGCTTCGCGGCGTCCCCCGCGGGTCCTGGAGCCCGCCCGGGCCCTCAGCGCCGCCGAATCTGCCGCGGGCGCCGATTCACTCGATGAAGCCATTGGCCGTCAGGTAGTCCTTGGCCACCGCTGCGGGGTCCTCTCCGCCGAACGCGACGCGCGCATTGAGCTCCTGGAGCGTCTGCTGGTCGAGCGTGAGGAAGACCGGCTCGAGGATATCGGGGATCTCGGGATAGGCCTCGATGATCTCGCCGCGGAAGACAGGTGTGGGCTCGTAGACGGGCGGCACGTCCTTCGTGTCCGTGATGATGACGAGATCGAGCTCTCTGAGCTGCCCGTCGGTGCCGTACGCGAGCGAGAAGTTGATCCCATCGGTCCCGCGCGCGAGCGCCGTGAGCATCTCGGCGGTGTTTCCAGTCGCCAGGCCGACAAGTTGGTCGTCGGTGAGTTCGAACCCGTACGCTTGCTCGAAGCCGATCAAACCGAGCTCCTTGTCGAACCATGACTGAGAGCCGATGAGCTTCACCTCGCCGCCCGCGTTCACGTACGCCGCGAACTCCTCCATGGTTTCGATGTTCTCGCGCTCGGCCAGCTCGACGGTGGTCGCGATGTACTCACTGTTGTTTGCCGGCGCGGGTGTCAGCCAGGCGATGCCGTGCGCCGCGGCGTCGAGCTCACGAATCGCTTCGTACGCCGCGTCGGCGTTCTTCCACTTCGGATCGCCTTCCTCCCCGGCGTGGTAGAACTGCCCCGAGCCGGTGTAATCGATGGTGGCGTCGATCTCGGCTTCGACGAGCGCTTTCCGGACGACGTCCGGAGTGCCGAGCTTCGTCCTGTCTTCCGTGCGGATGCCGTTGGCCTCAAGCATCTGGATCACCATCGATCCGAGGATGGTCCCCTCGCTGTCGAGCATCGAGCCGACTCTCACGACCGGTCCGTCCTGGACCTGGACCCCGGAGGCCGGAGTGTCGCTCTCTTCGCCCGCGCACCCGGCGAGCGCGAACACGGCAAGTGCCACGAGCAGAGCGGTGAACGGCCTTCTCACGCGCGGCTCCCTTCCCGAGGGTCACCTGAACGTAACGATATGTGATGCACAGAATAACATGAAGCGCGTCATTGGCGAGCGGCCTCGCTCGGCTTCTCGGCGACCAGGGATTCCCCTTCCGGTAGAATCGGTGACGCCGTCGCGGAGAAGGGGAGTCCGGGTGTCCGACAAAAGCCTGCGCGCCGTGCTCGAGCGGTGGGAGCCTGTGATCGGGCTCGAGGTGCACACCGAGCTCACGGCGCTCAACACCAAGATGTTCTGTGGGTGCCCGGTGGCGTTCGGCGGCGAGCCGAACACACGGGTCTGTCCGGTCTGTCTCGGCCTGCCCGGCGCGCTCCCGGTTCCCAACGAGGCCGCCATCGAGGCCACGCTGCTCGCCGGATTGGCGACGGGATGCGAGATCTCACCGCGAAGCCAGTTCCACCGCAAGAACTACTTCTATCCGGACATGCCGAAGAACTACCAGATCTCACAGTACGACATGCCGTTCTGCACGGGCGGGCATGTGGAGGTCGACATCGAGCCCGATGGCCCGCCGCAGCGTCCCGATCGCGACCGCCCGTACGCCGCGCGCATCGGTATCACCCGCATCCATCTCGAAGAAGACACAGGCAAGATGGTCCACGTCGGCGGGGACGAGGGCCGGATCTCGGGCGCGACCCACAGCCTCGTCGACTTCAACCGTGCCGGGACCGGGTTGATGGAACTCGTCACCGAGCATGACATCCGCTCGCCCGAGGAGGCGAGACGCTTCGCGCAGGCGCTGCGGCTCATCTGGCTTGCGCTCGGCATCTCGGACTGCACCATGGAAGAGGGGTCGATGCGTGTCGACGCCAACGTCAGCGTGCGTCCGCGCGCGACCACCGGCCTTGGCACGAAGACAGAAGTCAAGAACATGAACTCGTTCAAGGCCCTGCACGACGCGCTCGCTCACGAGATCGTCCGTCAAGCCGAGGTGCTCGAGAGCGGCGGCGTCGTGGTCCAGGAGACGCGCCACTGGGACGCGACCGCGAGACGCACGAGCGGACTGCGCTCGAAAGAGGAGGCGCACGACTACCGCTACTTCCCGGAGCCCGATATCCCCCCGTTCGAGTTCACGCCCGAACGGATCGAATCCCTTCGCGCTGAGCTGCCGGAGCTGCCGGCGCAGAAGAAGCGCCGCCTGATGGCCGAGTACGGCGTTTCCGCGCGCGACGCCTCGACACTCGCGGGCGAGGACCTCGAGATGGCGGAGTTCTTCGAGGCGGCCGTGGCGATCGGCGGTGCGCGACGCGCGAAGGCCATCAGCAATCTCATGCTGAACGACCTGGCGATGCACCTCAACGCCGAGGGCGTCACGGTCGCCGGATCGAAGGTCGTCCCCTCGATGGTCGCCGAGCTCGTGGCGCTCATCGAGGACGGGGTCATCTCAAGCAAGCAGGCCAAGGACGTGTTTGCCGAGATGGCGGCCACAGGCGACGCGCCGGGCGCCATCGTCGAGCTGCTCGGGATGCGGCAGGTGACCGACCCCGGGGCCATCGAAGCCGTTGTGGACCGCGTGCTCGCCGCTCACCCGGACCAGGTTGAGCAGTACCGCGGCGGCAAGACCGGCGTCGTCGGCTTCTTCGTGGGGCAGGTCATGCGCGAGATGGGCGGACAGGCCAACCCACAGGTCGTGAACGACGTCCTCACACGTCGGCTGGCCGAGTGAACCGGCCGGCGCGAGTTGCGGCAGCGAGCCTTCCATCGGGAGTTATCGACCGTTCAGAGCCAATCATGATCCGCACATCAGGTTTCTTGGCAGTCTCGCGAAGACCTCTTGCGCACCCGCGGACGCTCGGGTAGAGTCTGAGGTGTCCCGAGAGGTTGATCCGGGCGGAACCGCGGAAGGTAGCGTACCAGTAGCTGCCGGCGGGGCTTACAGCGGACAGGCCACGCGCGAGCTGGGTCGGTCAGGCGGCAGGTCCCAATGGTGTGAAACGGGAAGCTTCCAAGTAGCGGGTCTCGCAGGAGAGATTTCTCGGGACACTTTTGTGCCCAGCCGCGTGTGGCGTCTTCGGGGAGGAAGATGCTCTTTCGGGCATCGATTCTGATCGCACGGGAGCCGGCAGCGGTGTTCGAGCAGCTGGCGGATTTTGCCTCGCACGGCTCCTGGAGGGAAGACGTCGTGTACAGCCGCGCGCCGAGGGACCTGCGGCCAGGGTCGACGGTGCTGCAGCGCGTCTCCCTTCACGGTCACGAGGCCGAGGTCGCTCTCGAGGTCACCGAGTTCGATCCCCCTCGGCGCATCGCGTTTCGCGCGTCGGGCGCTGCCGCGGCCAGAGGCGGGTTCCGGCTCGCGCCGGAGGCCGGTGGGACCCGCGTGACCGCCTCCGCCTTCGTCGATCTCCCGGGATCGGCGGTCCTTGCCGAAGAGCGCATCCGCGAAGCCGCCGAGCAGAGCGTGCGCCGAAGCCTCGCGCGTCTCAAGGAGCGGTTGGAGACGGAGCCGTGACGCGCAGTCGCGCAGGTGGCGTGCGCCCCCGATAGAGCGACTTCGCTTCATCGAGTGGCGGAACCGCGCTTGTGATTGTGTTAGCATTTGCGTGGCCAAGCAGAGGAGGTAACCAGGTGGCTCGCAAGTTGATCGCAGGCTTCAAGGACCCGGCGCGCCGGCCGCGCTTCATCATGTGGACCGGCACCGGCGTGTTCGTCCTCGCCGTCGTGGTCGTG
>DASSAH010000144.1:0-3885 GCA_035685585.1 Coriobacteriia bacterium | reverse complement strand
CCATTCAAGCCGTAGTGCAGATGCGCGATGAACAAGACGCGCGACCGGCGTTGTAGCTATTCGTCAGCTTCAGCCAGCGACACAGTCAATCAGCCAGCCCTGGCCGACCTGAATCGGCTGGGCGCGAGCCACTGCCAGCGGACTCCAGCGTCACCTGCAGCTCGTCAGGCGACAGCAAGGTGAGCTTCTGCTCACGCACCATGGAGTCCAGATCGCGGTCCAGTGCCAGCAGGCGAGCCGCACTTGGCAGCGCGCGCATGGTACGGCGAAGATCCACAGCCAGCCCAGCCAAGGACGACGGGTTAGCGAACTGATGGACGAGAACTCGCAATGGTCGCGCGTGCTGGCACGGATGCACCACGATCAGACGGCCTCCCGGGCGCAACATGCGCCAGACTTCGGCGAGCACGCGGTCAGCATGCGCGCAGAAGCACAGTGTGTTGATTGCGGCGCAGGCATCGAGGCTGCCCTCGGCCTCTTGAGGTAGAAGGGTATGGACCGAGCCGGCCGCGGACCGTAGCGGCGCCGCAAGGCGGACGCGCGTCGCCGAAGGCGGCCGCCCAACCCTCTGATCCTCAGGTTGGCGAGCAGAAGATTCGGCGGAGGCAGACACGACGCACAAGATACCAAGAGAGCCCCGGTCCTGTCAGTCTCCCGATGCCCCGGCCGCCGTGCGGCCCGCGAGCGGCATGGCCTCGACCACGAGGTCCATCACCGGCACCACCCGAAGTCCCAGGTCGTGCACGTCGTTGAGCTCGGTGATCTGCAATCGGCAGTTCTCGCACGGGCACGCGAGCACCGACGCGCCGCTCTCGCGGATCTGTTCGACCTTCTTCGCGCCGCTCTTCAGACGCACACCGTTGAACTCCTCCATCGCGACGATACCGCCTCCGCCGCCGCAGCACCACTGTTTCTCCCGGTTGGGCGTCATGTCGACGAACTCACGCGCGATCGAGCCGAGGATGCGGCGAGGCTCCTCGAACACACCGCCGCAGCGGCCCGTCTGACAGGGGTCGTGGTAGGTGACGCGCTCGGCGATCGCAGCCGCGTCGACCGCGATGCGTCCCGTGGCGATGTACTCGTCGATGACCTCGAGGATGTGGCGGACCCGAAACGGCATCTTCTCCTTCGCCCACGCCTCGTAGAAGAGCTTCGCAACACGGTACGCATGCCCGCACTCGGTGATCACGACCTCCTTCACGCCGAGTCGCAGCGCCTCGTCCATGTAGCGCTTCGCGATGATCCGCGCCTTCTCGGGATCGCCGTAGAAGTAGCCGTAGTTCGCCGACTCGAAGAACGAGAGCGTCCAGCTCGCACCCGCCTCGTTGAAGATGACGGCGGCGGGCAGGATCGAATGGGCACCCGCGAGCGCGACGTAGAGGATGTCGGCGCCCTGCCTGTCGACGGGTATCTCCGCCGAGGGATTCCCGGTGAGCTCGCGCACCTGGGCCTCGATGTCCCGGAAGCCCTCGACGAGCCCGTCGCGGAACATCTCGGCGTTCTCGCCCTTGAAGATGGCCGCGTCGGCGAGCTGGCCGAGCATCTCGTTGCCTCTGCCCGCCGCGATCAGCATCCCCTTGGCCGCCGAGACGACCCACTGCGTGTCGATCGAGAACGGACAGTAGTACATGCACCGGCGGCAACCCGTGCATGCGTATGTCGACTCGTACAGCTCGTCGAGCAGGTTCTCGTCCGGGTCGCGCGCCTCGTAGAGCGCGGGCAGGAACTCGCCCGCCTTCGTGAAGTACCTGCGGTAGACCTCGCGGACGAGCTCGGCCCGCCTCGCCGGCAGGTAGGTGATGTCGCCGGTCGCGACGTATTGATGGCACGCGTCCTTGCAGATCGCGCAGCGCACACAGATGTCCAGGTACTGCTTGAGCTGTCGGTTCATCCGCTTGTCGAGCGCGCCGACGATCGTCTCGATCTGCTGTCTCTCTAGAGGCGCCATGGGCTACTCAGAGCTCCTCACAAGGTTCGTCGCGAACACGCCGATCGCGTGCGTGAGCTTCGAGAACGGGAAGTAGATCAGGAACGCCGAGACGAACAGCATGTGCCAGTTGAGCGCCCATCTCTCGCCGGACTGGGCGAGCGCCGGCGGGAACGACGGATCGAACCGGAGCAGCGACTGGAACCACTCCATGTAGACCGTCGAGGGCAGGTCGCCGAGGAAACGCATGTGGTTGCCCATGATGACGATGCCGAGCAGGAGTCCGAGCAGCAGGAAGTCCTCGGGTGTCGACAGCACCCGGTACGGCCCGAACGTGCGCCGGCCGATCCAGTACAGGACGCACGCCAGCATCACGATCCCGACAATCCCGCCGCTCCACGCCGCGAACGTCTTCATCCCCTCGTGCCCGACGAGCGCCACGAGGGTGTCGAACTCGTCGACCAGACGCAGGTGGCCGATGAACCCGGCGAGAGCCGCCAGGTGGAACGCCATCGCCACGACCATGAGCCGCGGCTCGATCTCGAAGCTCTGCGGTGCGACGAAGGTGTCCTTGAGCAGCTTGCCGACCCTGCCCGCCCTGGTGGCCGGCTTCGGGTAGATGCCGAGCCGCACCGGTGAAGCGGGCGTGCTCGCCCACTGCCATGCACGCCACGCCATCCCGAGCACGAACACCGTGACGCTCACATAGACGAGCAGGCCTGACGCGATGAAGGAGAAGGTGTCCATCCGTTCCTCCGTGTGCCTACTTGACCCGTCTGACGAGGAAGACGTACTCGCTGCCGACCTTCTCGGCCTGGAGGACTTCCTGCCCCGTCGACTTGGCCCAGGCGGTGATGTCGGGAATCGAGCCGGCGTCGGTGGCAGTGGCCTTGAGCACGCCGCCGACAGGCACGTTCGCGATGTTCTGGGACACCCTCACCATAGGCATCGGGCAGAGCAGGCCGCGCAGGTCAAGGTCGAGGTCGGGGGTGATATCGCTCATGGTTCGCACTCCTCACATCGTGGTGTCTCGCGGCGGCTCGCCTCGCGACGCCACCGCAACGGCTTAGATGAAGAACTGGACCTGTGACTCCTCGGCCTCGGCGAGCATGAACCCGACTCCGACGGGCTCCAGGACGCCCTTCACGAACGCCTCCTGCGGGATCTCCATGACGTCCATCGACATCTGGCACCCGTACATCCGCACCCCGAGGTCGACGGCCAGGTCGCGCAGTTCCGGCAGGGTCGCCACGTTGTGGGCGCCCATCATCTTGCCGAACATCCAGCGGCCCATCCCGCCGAAGCTGAACTTGCTCGGATTGGCCTTCTCGACACCGCCCCCGTACATGAGGCCGAGCATCCTGCCGAAGAGAGACGTCCCGTGCTTCGCATCCGCTCGCTTGATCGCGCGCAAGCCCCAGAAGGTGAAGAACATGACGACGTCGAACCCCATCGCCTTGGCTCCCGTGGCGATGATGAACGCGCCGAACACGCGGTCCATGTCCCCGCTCATCACCACCAGGGTCAGCTTCTTCGGCTTCTCAGACGTCCGATCAGCAACCATGCTGACCTGTGTGAGGGCCTCTTCCACTCCGACGCTCATCCGGTCCTCCTTCACTGGCGCTCGTATACCCCCAAAGGTATATCACACGTCCGGCCCGGCCTCAACCGCCGGGAAACTGGCGGACACCCCCGGCGTGTTCCGGGTCACCGGCAACGGCAGAACAGGGAGCCTGCTCGTCGAGTACGACCCGCTGGCGGTGACACGGGACGCCCTCGTGGAGGTGAGTGGCCTCCCGGCCACCGAGAGCCGCGCGGGAAAGGTGCCCGCCACCGCGACGGCGATACGCGCTCAGCGCATGCGGGTCGCCAAGCAGGGCATGCTCGCGTCGCTGGCCGCGGCGGTCGTGTTCGCACTCGCCGGCCGCGAACGGCAGCACGTGGCCGCGGGCATCGCG
>DASSAH010000143.1:0-2844 GCA_035685585.1 Coriobacteriia bacterium | reverse complement strand
CATGCTCTGCAACGGCTGCGGCCTCGCGCAACTCTCGCACGTCGTCTCCCCCGAGGTCCTCTACCGGCACGACTACCCGTACGAGGCCTCGCTCACGCAGACCGGCCGCCTGCACTGGGCCGAGTTCGCCGCGACGGTCACGGACCGCCTCGGACTTGGCGCGGACGACCTCGTCGTCGACATCGGCAGCAACGTCGGCGTCCTGCTCGAGGAGTTCAGAGCGAACGGGACCCGCATCCTCGGTGTGGACCCGGCGAGCAACATCGTACGCATCGCGGAAAGACGCGGCATCGAGACGCTGAGCGAGTTCTTCAGCGTCGACGTCGCCCGCCAGATCGTCGAGACCACGGGCCAGGCCACGGTCGTCACCGGCACCAACGTTTTCGCCCACATCGACGACTTGGACGCCTTCATGGAGGCCGTCGGCGTGCTCCTGAACGACCGCGGCGTACTCATCATCGAGGCGCCGTACTTCGCGAACCTCGTCGAGCACCTTGAGTACGACACCATCTACCACGAGCACCTCTCCTACCTCTCGGTCAGACCGCTTGTCGGCTTCTTCGCGCGGTTCGGGATGGAGATCTTCGACGTCGAGCAGCGCGACATCCACGGCGGGTCGTTCAGGGTCTACGTGACCCGTTCGGGGCGCGAGCCGGCCTCGCCGATAGTCGACGAGCTCATGCGGAAGGAGGCCGTGTCGGGCATCCACACCGTTGAGGTGCTCGCCGAGTTCGCACGAGAGGTCCAGCGCAACCGGCGGGAACTGATCTGGCTCCTCCAGCGCCTCAGGCATGAAGGCAGCCGCATCGTCGGGGTGAGCGCGCCCGCAAAGGGCATGACGCTCCTCAACTACTGCCGAATCGGCCCGGAGACGCTTGATTTCGTCACCGAGAAGTCCACGCTCAAGATCGGGCGGTTCACGCCGGGGACCCATATCCCTGTCGTCGGCGACGAGGCGCTGCTGGAACACGCCCCCGACTACGCGCTGCTGCTCGCGTGGAACTTCGCCGATGAGATCATGCGAAACCTGCAAGAGTACCGCGACCGCGGCGGCAAGTTCATCCTGCCGATACCGCGCATCAAGATCGTGTAGCGCACCACCGGACACACAGGAGACCTGATGCGACTCTCTCATCCTCCGCCCACGCGTCACGACGAGCGCGGCGAGATCATCGACATCCTCGTCAAGGAGAACATCGAGTACGTCACGCTCATCACCGCTGCGGCGGGGAGCACGCGGGGCAACCACTACCACAAGGAGACGGTACAATCGGTCTACGTCCTCGAAGGGCGGCTCCGGATGCTCACGCGCATCCCCGGCGAGCCGGTCGTCGCGACCGTGCTGGAGAAGGGCGATCTCGCCACCACCGATCGGATGGAACAGCACGCGATGACCGCGCTGGAAGACTCGTCGTTCATGGTCTTCACCACAGGCGTGCGCGGCGGCGAGGACTACGAGAAGGACACCTACCGGCTTGACGAGCCGCTGCGGGCGTAGACCGACGCGTCTGACGCTCCGAGGAGGCCCCTAGGCGCCATGGTCCCTGTCAACGAGCCCCTGCTGCACGAGTCGGCCCGCGCGTACGTGGACGAATGCCTGCGCACGGGGTGGATCTCATCGGAAGGCCGCTTCATCGGCGAGTTCGAGCGTGCCTGGGCCCGGTACTGCGGGATGGAGCACGGTGTCGCGGTGACCAGCGGCACGACAGCACTTCAGGTCGCCGTCGCGGCGCTTGGCCTTGAGCCCGGCGACGAGGTCATCATGCCCACCTTCACGATCATCTCGTGCGCGCTGGCGGTCATCGAGACAGGCGCGGTCCCCGTGCTTGTCGACGCGGACCCCCGCACGTGGTGCATGGACGTCGGCCACGTCGAGGCCATGCTCACCCCACGCACCCGCGCGATCATGCCGGTGCACATCTACGGACACCCGGTCGACATGGACCCGCTGCTCGCGCTGGCCACTCAACATGGCCTTTCCGTCGTCGAGGACGCCGCCGAGGCACACGGCGCCACCTACAAGGGCCACCGAGTGGGGGGCCTGGGCGACCTGAGCTGCTTCAGCTTCTACGCGAACAAGATCGTCACCACCGGCGAAGGCGGGATGGTGCTCGCCCGCAGCGAGGAGCACGCCGAGCGTCTGCGCTCCCTGCGCAACCTGGGCTTCCGGCCAGACCGCCGCTTCTACCATACCGAGCTCGGGCACAACTACCGCCTGACTAACGTGCAGGCCGCGATCGGGCTCTCCCAGGTCGAGCGCATCGCCGAGCACGTGGGCCGCAAGCGCTGGATGGGCGCGGCGTACACCGAACGGCTGCGAGACCTCCCCTGCCTCGAACTGCCGGTCGAAGAGGAGTGGGCGACCAGCGTCTACTGGATGTACGGCGTGGTGCTTGCCGACGACGTCCCGTTCGACGCCGAGGAGTTCGCCCGCCGGCTGCGCGCCAAGGGCGTGGACACCCGTCCGTTCTTCCTCGGCATGCACGAGCAACCGGTCCTGCGCGCGCGCGGGCTGTTCGAGGGCGAACGTCACCCTGTCGCCGAGCGCATCGCGCGGCGAGGACTCTACCTGCCCTCAGGGCTCGCGCTCACCGAGGAGCAGCTGGAGACGGTATGCACGGCGGTGACCGAGGTGCTGAGGACATGAGCGAACCGCTCGACACACGCGAACACGCCCGGGTACCCTCCCGGGTGGCGTGGGCCTTCGGCAGCGCCATGCTCGCGCTGCTGCTTGCGCTCACCGCACTCTACCCCGCCCGCGTACTGGCACCGGTGACCAAGCAACTGGTCCCGGTCAAGCGGCTCGCGACGGCCAGTCTGAGGGGCCACGTCTTCACCTGTGAC
>DASSAH010000142.1:0-3144 GCA_035685585.1 Coriobacteriia bacterium | reverse complement strand
CTCATGGCGATGACGCATGTGACTCCGTACGGGAAGCTCATCGGTCTAGAGCCAGCGGACGCCGCGATCGCGATGGTGTTCTTCGGTCTGGCGAACGGGTTTGGCAGACCGATTGCGGGCCTGATCGCGGAGCGGGTCGGCCCTGTGAACGTGATGCTCGTGACCTACGTCGTGACCGCCGCGACCTACCTGGCGTTCAACACCGTGGCTACGAACGCGATCACGTTGTATGCGTGTGCGTTCGTGCTGGGCATCGGGTTCGCCGTCACGCTGGGCCTCTTCCCCGTGCTTGCGACGGTGTCGTTCGGGGCGAAGAACCTCGGGGCCGTCTATGGGGCGATCTTCACGGCGTTCGGGGCCTCCGCATTCTTCGGTCCGATGACAGGAGCGCTTCTCTACGACAGGTCGGGGACGTATGTTGTCCCGTTCGCGGTCGCGGGGGCGTTCACCATTGTAGGGTGGCTGTTGTGCCTGGTCGCCTTCAAGCTGAAGTACCGCTTGCCATAGGCGAGCGGTCCGGCCGCCATCACCGCCCGGCTCGTCTGATGGCCGGTCGAGCGTAGGCGCTCCGCGCGATCGGCGGCGAGTGAGCGTCAACAAGGAACGGGCCGGGTCTTCCGGCCCGTTCCTTGTGCGGTTCGACGCCCGCAGTGACGTCCTCGGCCGCACTGTGCGTGTGTCGCAGTGATCCATCGGGCCCCGCTCTGTCGAGAACCGGGTGCATCATGGCCGATTCCGGCGCCGCCATCATCCTGCTCACCGCCGTCGCCGGTGGAATCGTGGCATTCGCTCGTCGCCGGACGGGAACGGCCGACGGGTACTTCCTGGCGGGACGCGGCACCGGGGTGGTGACGAACGGATCCGCGATCCTCGGAGAGTGCGTCACTGCGGCGCTGCTCGTGTCGCTGGTCGCTTTCGCGTATGGTCCGGGCTTCGACGCCGTGTTGCTCGTGGCTGGCGTCGCCGGAGGGCTCGGCGTCGCTCTGTTCGTAGCGCCGGCATTTCGACGGTCTGGGTGCTACACCATCGCCGACTTCGCGTATGCCCGTTTCGGGTCCGACCGCATCCGGCTCACAACCGCGATCGTGCTGTTGTTGACGTGTCTGTGCTATCTGGTGCCGCTCGTCTACAGCGCCGGCGCGCTCTGGGCTTTCCTAGGAGGCGCGCGCGTCCCAGGTCTGACGTCGTACGGCACAGGGGTGGCCGTCGCCGGTCTGGTGTCGGCGATGTGCGCCGTGGCGAGCGGCATGAAGGGAGCGACGCTCAGCCAGGCGGTGTGGTCCGTGGGATTGGGGATGATGACGCTGGTCGTTCTCGCCACGGCGATTGCGACGGGGCCGATCGCGCAACCGGACGGAGGTGAGGCGCTGCCGGGCGCTACCGCGTACCTGCCGGTAGCGGCGAGCGGCGAGGTGACGGACGACACCACGACGTTCAGCGCGGACACAGCCGGCGGGCACACCGTTCTGAATCGCCTTTCGATGGCGCTTTCGCTCGCCTTCGGGGTCGCCGCGCTGCCGCACATGCTCATGCGCCATGGCGCCGCTCGGTCCGATGCGTCTGCTCGGCGTTCCATCGTCTGGGCGCTCGTCTCCGTCTGCGCGTTCGCAGGCGTGGCGGGTACCGCCGGTCTCTCGGTCCGCGAGCCGTGGATGGCCGACGTGCTCGCAGCGGGGCTGTTCGCGGTCGTATCCTCCTCGGTCGCCGGAGTGCTTGTCGCAGTCGCCTCGACCGTCGGACACGACATCTACGGGGCGTACGTTGACCCGCATGCTTCCGATGACAGGAAGGTCCTCGCTGGCAGGGTCACCATGATCGGCTTTGTGGCCCTGTCCGTGAGCGCGGCTCTCGCGATTCCGGAAGGGGGGCTCGCAATCGGCCACCAGGCACTGATCACGTTGATGACGGCATCGGCCTTCTCGGTGGCGTCAGCCGCGTTCCTGCCGGTTCTGATCGCGGGAATCAGCTGGAAGCGGAGCACCGAACGCGGGGCGCTCGCCGGCATGATCGTGGGCGGCGGCGGTTCGGCTCTCTTCGTCCTGGCGAGCATCCTCGCGCAGTTCGGGCACGTGCGGGCTGAAGGCGCGCTCGCCTTCGCCGGCAGCCTTGCGTTTCCGACCGTGCTCACGTTCCCTGCGGCCCTGCTTGCGATAGTGGTGGTGAGCGGAGTGGACGGGCAGCTCCCAAAGAACCTCGACGATGCCTGGCGCACGATCCACGGCGCACCGGGTCGGCTCAAGGCGGGAAGGCGTTCGCTTCCCGTCAGCGATGCGAGAGGGCGCGCGAGATCGCCGCGACGAGCCTAGTCACGCTGGCGGGGTCCTCGGCAGGCAGGTCGAGTCTGAGCACCGGGCGTCCGCGGCGAGCCAAGGTCACAAGGTCGCCCTCGGCCTGTGCGCGAAAGAGTTGCGCGAGCGAGAAAGGTTCGCCCGGGACGGGACGGTCGGAGCGACCTCGCGCCGTGATGAGCAGGAACGAGCCGGTCTCAGGGCCTCCCTTGTGGAGCTGCCCGGTGGAGTGAAGGTACCGAGGGCCGAGTTCGACGCAGACCGGTACGCGGCAGGTCTGGGCGATCTTCGCGGCACTCTCGCTGAGCGGTCCGAGCAGCTCGGGAAGTTCGGGCAGGTAGGCGAGGATTCCGAGGTACGACCGCTCGTGCAACGTATCGAGCAGGGCCGAGAGTGCGGCCGTGACGTCCGCCGGGACCTCGTCACCCGCGAGGGCGCCAGCGGGAGTCAGCCAGATTCCCTCGGCGTCGGTGGTCGCAGGGGGCACGGCCACGTCTCCCGAGAGCACTCCTGTGGTCGCAGCCTTGGCGTGTGCGACATCCGGCTCATCGAACGGGTTCACGCCCAGGAGGAATCCGAGGAGCGCGACCGCGTGTGTCCACCGCACGAACTCCGCGCCTATCGCGGCGCGCTCCGGCGGAATGAGGTCGATGACCGGGACGCCGGCCTCACGGGCGACGCGGGCATACTCGGCCTCGCCCGTGTCCGTGTCGTCGCGCATGATGACCAGCGCGCGATCCTCGCCGTAGGCGGTGACCGGCAGCCCGCCGTCCTCGAGGACCGGCACGACGCCCGTCCCGAGCTTGCCCGTCGACTCGGCCACGAGCTGTTCGACCCACAGCCCGAAAGCGCGGTA
>DASSAH010000141.1:0-4691 GCA_035685585.1 Coriobacteriia bacterium | reverse complement strand
TCGTCGAGCACCGCCAGGTCACCCAGGAGATCGGGACGAGCGCGTGCCTCGAGTTCTGCCACGACGCCGACCAGTGCCGGCTGTGTCACACGACCGGCGAGCGGCCCGCGTTCGACGGGCTCCAGACTCGCACCGGCCTAGAAGAGATCGAGCGGCTGCATGTCGTGGAGGACTGGACCGAGACGCACGGGCCCGTTGCACTCGAGGACCGTTCGAAGTGCATGCAGTGTCACGTGACCGACGGGGAGTGTCGCGCGTGCCACGCGCGCAGGCCCGCCTCGCACGATCCCGCCGAGACCTGGATCCGCATCCACCAGGAACGCGTCGCTCCCGACGACGACGTGCGCTGCATGACCTGTCACGAGCGGTCATGGTGCCAAGAATGTCACGACCTGTTCGAGGAGTCAGGGTAAGGTGCCAGAGCGCGAGACACCGTCCGGCGCCGAGGAGACCGCTCCTGACCGGAGCGGGCTCGCCGGCGTATCACCGCCCAGGCGCCGCAGGCGTTTTCGCCTCTTGGCGGTCGTGATTGCGCCCGTCATCGTGGTCCTGCTCGTGTGGCCGCTCGTCTCGTTGCTGCAGCCGACGTACTACGAGCGCTATCCCCACCTGCGAGAACGGATGGACAACTGGCGGGTGTCGACGCACGGGCGCATGACGTGCGCGGGCTGTCACATCGAGCCGGGCGTGCGCGGCCATCTCGAGTTCGCGGCGCGTTCGATCCCGGCCTTCTACTCCCAGCTCATCGAGGGTCCGCATGAGGAGAACCTCTTCGCGCCGCCGGGCCGCGAGGCGTGCCAGCAGTGCCACACGAGCTTCCGTCAGGTCTCGGCCGACGGTGACCTGCTGATCCCGCACCGCGCGCACGTCGAGATACTCGAGATCGACTGCGTCCAGTGTCACAGCGAGCTCGTCCACGCCGAGAGCCCCGAGGGCTTCAACCGTCCCTCGATGCGAGGGTGCCTCGAACAGTGCCACGACGGTGAGATCGCCCGGGCCGAGTGCGTCAACTGCCACACGCGCAAGCACGTGCCCGACGACCACCTGCGTGAAGACTGGCTCGAGATCCATGCCCGGATGGTGGAGACGCAGGACTGTGGCGAGTGCCACGCGTGGACGCCCGACTACTGCCAGGAGTGCCACGCGCGGCGTCCCGCCTCGCACGCCGGCAACTGGAAGACCGCCCACTCAGAGCGCGCACGCGTGCGCGCGGCCGGGTGCATGGTCTGCCACTCTGAGGAGTCTTGCAGGGAGTGTCACTGATGCGTCGCTTCGCACCCCGCTGGTGGACCGTGCGCACCCCCGCAGAGAAGCGGTACGTGCTGCTGCGCGCGGGCCTCGTCGTGCTCGCGGGCGTGGTGCTCGTAGGTGTCCCCGGCTACCTGGCGTCCCGGCCTCAGTTCATGGAGCGGTACCCGGGCCTCGAGACGGCGTACCGCACGTGGTCCGGGTCGCTCCACAGCTCGGTGTCGTGCCAGGAGTGCCACGTGACGCCGGGTGTCGTGCCCCGGGCGGTATACGCCGCGCGGATGCTCGGCGAGTTCTACATCTCGCTCGCGCCGGTCACCCATGAGCCCGGCCTCCTCGGCACCCCCACCAACGAGGCGTGCAACGAATGTCACATGGAGCTGCGGACCGTCTCCCCCGCGGGTGATCTCAACATCCCGCACCGCGCGCACGTGGAGATGCTCGGGATGGCGTGCGTGGACTGTCACGAATACGTGGTGCACGAGCCCGGGCCCCACGGCGCGAACACCCCCTCGATGCAGGACTGCCTCTCGTGCCATGACGGAGTCACGGCGGACGACGACTGCGCGGCGTGCCACACCGACAAGGACCCGCCGGACACGCACTTCGAGCCGCAGTGGGTCTTCGGGCATTCGAAGGTGGCCGACGAGGGCTGCAACGAGTGCCACGACTGGACGGAGAACTGGTGTGGCGACTGCCACGCGCAGCGTCCCGCCTCGCATGGGGACGACTGGCGTGCGGTGCACGGCGACCGGGTCGAGACGCGCCGTAACTGCGAGGTCTGCCACACCGGCGAGTTCTGTGTCCGGTGCCACGGGATCGTCCCGCCCCTCAACTACGACTCATCGGTCACGCTGGTCAGATAGGTGGAGCGCGTGGAGCCCGAGGCCGGACGGCGAAGCCGAAGAGAGCGCCTGGGACTCGCGCTCGTGATCGTCGCGGGAGTCGTAGTGCTCTTCACGTTCGCCGGGTTCGCGAGCTCCTCGCCCGCGCTGTGCGGGTCGTGCCACGAGATGGCGCCGAGCCACGAGTCGTGGTCACGCTCGGCGCACACGAGTGTGAACTGCGTGGGCTGCCATGAGACGCCGCGGGCGTGGTACGGACTGCCGCTTCGCGCCGCCGAGCGGGCCCGGCTCTACGCGCGCGACACGTGGCGGCACCTGAGCGGCCGGCTCGGCGAGCCTGCGGACCCGTCGGCCATCGGACGGACCTCGCCGATGCCCGACGAGGTCTGCCTGCAGTGCCACACCGCGGACCGGAGGGCGACGTCTGGCTTCCGTATCCTCATCGACCACGTCGAACACGCCGAACGGACCGGCTCGTGCGTGGCCTGCCACGTGTACACCGCGCATCCGGACGCCGAACTCGGCAGGCCGCTCTCGCTCATGATGCGCTGCTACGACTGTCACGGAACCGCCGAGCACCCTCAAGCCTCGGCCGAGTGCGGCGTCTGCCACCCGCCAGATTTCGACTTGAGGCCGCCGACGCATCTTGCCGAACCGTGGGCGCGCGACCACGGATTCGCCGCGCTGCGCAACCGCGACGTGTGCGCGCTCTGTCACGTGCAGGAGTCCTGCGACGGGTGTCACGGTGTAGAGATGCCGCACCCTGAAGAGTGGGAGCGCGGTCCCCGCGGACACGGTGAGGCCGTCGCCGCGGGGCGCGGGGTGTGTTACCGCTGCCATACTGAGGAGCCGGACTCGTGTGCCGCATGCCATCACGAGGGGTACGACCCTGCGCTCGGAACCTGGCTGGAGCAGCATTACGGCGAGGCGCGCCGGACCGGAGCCGCAGCCTGTCTTGACTGTCACGAACCGCTGTTCTGCGCGCGGTGCCACGACACCCCGCCAGGCGAGGACGGGTGACGGCGGGCGGTAGGCGCTCGACCGCCTACCGCGGGGGATCGCACACGCTGCAAGGCTCGTAGCCGCGCGCCTTGGCGTCCGCGAGAGAGATCGGGATTCGGCTCCTCGCCAGGTGGCGGCAGCCGTCGGCGTGGTACTTCTCCCCGGTCCTCGTGATGAACACGGTGGTCGTGCCTGGCGCTCCGCTGCCAGCGCTCGCCGGTGGGGCCGGCGCCTCCGTCCCGCCTCCGGCTGCCCCCCACAACCCGCGTTGCGCCTCGCGAGCCTCGGTCTGATAGCGGGTGAAGTGGTCGACGTAGCGGACGTTCGGCGGGTAGGTCGAGGTCTGGGCGAATCCGTCCAGCACCAACCGCGCGTTCAGCATCTTCGCGCGCACCTCGGCGTCGGAGGCCGCCCTCGGACGCTCCAGCCAGACGTAGGCGAGCAGACGGCCGTGGCGGTCGCGCAGCTCGATGTCGGTCTCGAGCCACACCGTCGCGCCCACGGGTATCGCTCGTGCGGTGTACGCGGACGATTCGCGGCCGAGCGGCTCCACCCCTCCGTAGACCTCCGGTGTGTCGATTCCGATGAAGCGTACCCGCTCCTCGGCCCCTCCCACGCGGAAGCGAGCGGTGTCACCGTCCGTGTGACCCGCGACCACCGCCTGCGTCACGCGGGGCGCGTCGGCGGGGGGAACCGGTTGCGGCTCGGCCGGTGGCGCCGGTGTCGCGGGAGGCGGCGTGGGGTCCGGCTGGGGAGGCGCGGCCGGCTCGGCGGGCGGCGGTTCGGGCGCCGTGGCGGGCGGCCGTCCGTCGTCGGGCACCGGTACCCGCGCCGCCTCGGCTGCGCACCCCGAGAGGAGCACGGTCACGAGCAGAAGCGGGGCGAGCAGGCGTATAGGGAGAAGGCGCCTCATGGGGCGATTGTACCCACGACCCCGACACGCCACGTTGGACCAGCGTCACCTGGTCTCAAGTCCGGCGCACCGCAGGCCGATGCACCCGGTGCGTGAAGTGTGAGGGGGGTCACAATGTCCATCCCGGCCATAGACGATCTGACGACGCCGCTGCTGGAAGAGCTGGCTGATGGCGCGGAGCGCTCGACCCGGGCGCTCAAGGAGCGTCTCGCGCTGCGGTTCGGCCTGAGCGGCGCCGAACTCGCGCGGCGCGGCCCTGACGGCGGCACCGTGTTCGACGACCGCGTCATGCGGGCACGCGCGTGGCTTCGACGGCACCGGCTGATCGACTACCCGCTCCGCGGTCACGCCCGCATCACGGCCGCCGGCCTGGAGCGCCTCGGCATCGGCCATGTCACACCTGGGCCGGACGAGTCGAGCTTCACGCTCGTCACACCGCTCATCGGCGCGGGTCCGCTGGAGAGTGAGCTGCGGGCGCTGACGGGTTCGGCGGCTCACGATGAGGCTGACTGGGCGGCGATCTGTCTGCTCGCCGGCTGGGGTCCGGAAGGAATCTTGAGCTGCTCCGAGGTCGCCGAGCGTATCAGTCGGCCGGTGGAAGAGCTCCGCCCGCTGGCTGGACCGCACGCGCGGGAGGGCGCCGCCGAGGGCCCCATCCTCGACGCGGTGCTCGCGTTCGCCTG